>JAOZVI010000168.1 GCA_029938265.1 Flavobacteriaceae bacterium
GAAGAGAATTATTTAATGCAAAAAATGACTCGGGTTGCTATTGGAACCAATAATATTGATGGATGTGCGAGAGTTTGCCATGCTCCTACTGCTTTTGGAATGCAACAAGCTTTTGGTACTGGAGCTGCTACAAACTCCATAAATGATTTGGATGAAACAGATTGTATTTTGGTTTTCGGAGCGAATCCTACAGAAGCACATCCAGTAACAGGAGCAAAAATAAAACAAGCATTTATGAAGGGTGTTACAAGCATTGTAGTTGATCCTGTTAAAACTAAACTTGCCAAATTAGCTAAATATCATTTGCAATTAAGGCCAGGAACGAATGTTGCTCTACTAAATATGATGGCTCACTATATTATCAAAGAAGATCTGGTAGATAACACATTTATTAAAAAATATACGAAGCAATTCAAAGAATTGAAAGATCATGTAATTGACTTGGATATGAATGAATTGGAACAACTTACCGGAGTTTCAAAAGACTTGGTAAGAAAAGCTTCAATCGCTTATGCTTCAGCAAATAATGCCATGGAATTTCATGGCTTAGGTGTAACCGAACATTTTCAGGGTAGTAAAACCGTTATGTTATTAGCAAATCTTGCTATGATGACCGGTAATATTGGAAGAAGTGGTGTTGGGTTAAATCCGCTTCGTGGACAAAATAATGTGCAAGGAGCTGCAGATATGGGCGTACAGCCACATCAGGGTGCAGGATATATGGATGTAAATGATAAAGAAGTTCAACAATATTATGCCAAGAAATATGGAGTAAAAAAAATGCCTGAAAAAGAAGGTTTAAAAATTCCCGAAATGCTGGATGCTGCTATTGATGGAAAATTCAAAGCTTTGTGGATCATGGGAGAAGACACTTTTATGACAGATCCTAATACCAACCATATCAGAAAAGCAATGGAGCAGTTGGACATTTTAATAGTTCAAGAGCTATTTATGTCGGCCACGGCTGAAATGGCTGATGTGGTTTTACCTGCCAGTTCTTATTTTGAAAAAAATGGTACTTTTACTAATGGAGAAAGGCGTGTGCAAAGAGTAAATAAAGTTGTTGAACCTATTGGAAATACCAAATCTGACGGACAGATCATCATAGATATGATGCACAGATTAGGTTATGATCAACCAACCGGAAAAACTTATGATGCTGCAAAAATATTAAAAGAAATTGCTGATGTAATTCCATTTATGAAAGGAGCAACCCGAGAAAGACTAGGAAAAGAAGGTTTACAATGGCCCATTTTAGAGGATGGTACCGATACACAAATAATTCATAAAAACGGAGCTTTTAAACAAGGAAAAGGAAAATTCCATCATTTTGATTTTGAAGAAAGTCCGGAATTAGTTGAACATCAAAAAAAATATCCCTTTATACTTACTACAGCACGTCAGTTAGAGCACTATAATTCTGGAACAATGACCAGACGTACTGATAATCAAAAAATCTTAGCAAATGATTATTTAGAAATAAATCCCCAGGATGCATCTGCTAAAAGTATTAATGAAGGAGATTATGTTAATATTTTTTCTGATAGAGGTTCTGTCAAAATTCCTGTAAAATTATCATATTTAGTTAAACCGGGAGTGGTTAGAACGACTTTTCATCAACCTGAGATTTTTATCAATATGATCACAGGAAATGTAGGAGACAAAGAAACTTTAACGCCTGAGTACAAAGTAGTTGCAGTAGATTTTGAAAAAGTATGATTAATGATAATTTAAAAGTATATTATTATGTTTAAAAAAACTCCGTTTTATCTATTTATTTTCTTACAAACATTCTTCCTTTTCGGCCAAAAAAATGATGGTTTAAATATACCCAAACTAACTCAAAATGGGTTTTTGAAGATAGACTATCTTTCTACAAAAATGCCTTTGAATGAAAAAAATATGGGTTTAGCAGGTATTCATTACAATTTATACTTAAATGACTGGGCTTATGCAGGTTTGGGCATGTACGGTGCGGTTACGGGTACCAGAGGAGGACTTTTTACATTAGGCGTAAATGCTGGAATAAGAAAGAATCTATTCTCAAATATTTATTTCGATGCTGGTTTGCATTTTGGTGGCGGAGGTGGCGCTGGCGCTCCAGATGGAGGTGGTGCTTATATCTTACCCCATTTTAATTTGGGATATCAATTTTCTAAATTTTCTATTGAAACAGGTTACAGTTATATCAACTTTTTTGATAATGGAAATATTGTTGGACATCAGATAAATATGGGTGTACAAATTCCAATCTCTTACGATTACGCTTCTTTTAATATGCTTGAAAATAAACATATTGTAGATGAAAATATTTCAAACTCTAATTGGTATCAAGAAAGTAACAAACTATCACTTCTACTCCATTTTAACAATCTTTACTTAATGGGTGATACTAAAAATAAAGATACCGGAGAGTCTATGAAAGGTGAAACTATAAGAACAGTAGGTGTTGAATTAGACACATATATTAAAAATAATACATTTCTCTTTTTAAAAGCTGACGGAGCTTATCACGGTATTCCTGCAGGATATATGGATATTGTTCTAGGCTTAGGATATCAATTTTCATTTAATAAGGATCGGACAAAAATATTAGGGAAATTTGGTGTTGGAGCTGCAGGAGGTGGTGGTGTTGACACTCATGGTGGATTTATTATTTATCCGGATCTATCTTTTGAACAAAAAATGTTTAAAAATATTTATCTTTCAATTAATACAGGATTTTTAATGAATCCCAACGCAAATTTTGTGTCAGCAAACTACGGATTAGGAATAAAATATTATATCAATCAAAACGGGTTAATTTCTTCTGATGGAAAAACTTTGACTTCTGCAAAATTTAAAGGTTTTGAAATTATTGTAGGAGAAGAGATGTATTTTGATGCAGCGCGAAATAATGCAGATCCTCAAAACCTGCAACAAATATTTTTACAAATGAATTTCTATTTAAATAAAAATTTTTATATCTCCGGTCAAACCGCTTTTGCAAATTTTGGTAATGCAGGTGCTTATGCAGAAGGTATTGCTGGTGGAGGTGTTAGTACATCTTCGAAATTTTCAAATAAAATTCAATTGTTTGCTCAAATATTAACCGGTGCTGCCGGTGGTGGTTTTATGGATACAGGAGAAGGGCTTATTGTAAAACCCAGTGTAGGAGCATCTTTTTTATTTAATGATAAATTAGGACTAAGGGCGTCATTTGGGCACGTTAAAGCTATAAATGGCGAATTAAATAGTACAATGATCAATATTGGGTTAAATTACCGCATATCTATGCTGTTAGCTAAATAGCCTTAATTATTCATATCAAACCGATTTTTATTAACTAAGATCTTTGTAATAACAATAAATTTGATAAAAAAGCGATTCCATAGGCAAGAGCAGCAAATAACATCATAGCCATAAATCCCATTTCAACTGCAGTAATTGCCGCTAATGAAGTACTAATAACAGATACACAACCATTTATTCCCCAAGCCCAGGGTACATTACTTTTTTTAATATGATCTACAATTTTCAAACCTACAGGAAATGGCATTCCCATAAAAAATGAAGGCAATGCTATGATCATAACAGTCAATACAATTTTTAAAATAACAGACAAACCAACCGTACCACTTAAAAAAGTACCAATGAAAAATGAATATACAAGAATAAAACCCGTAATAATACCGGTTATTTTTAGTAATGATCTTCGATGTGTTTGATACCGTGATGAATAAAGACTTCCTAATCCGGAACTGATCAACATTACAGAGATCACAGTTGCAACGGAATAAATTGGATGACCTAAATAAAGTACGAAATATTTAATAAACACAATTTCCAAAAACATATAACCAAAACCTAGTGCTGTAAAATAAAGAATAACCCAGGCTTTATTACCGCCTTTCCATCCCAATCTAAAAAGCGGCAGGATTATAAATATTACAGCCAAAATAATTACCTGAATTAAGGTAACAACCAAAATTAAATAACCTAGTTCGAGAAAAACAGATGATTTATCACCCATAGTCTTAACCAGATCAGGAAACTTTTTCCAGCGTAAAAATTGAAAAAAGTATGGTTTATTATCTGTTGCAGGTTGAATATTGAAATCGTATTCATGTATTATTTTTTCCCGTTGAGAACTGAACATTACTTCCAGATCAGAAAAAGAATTATTACTTTCCATTGTATTGAATTGTACTCTATCTTGGGTTGTTGTTACAGGTAACAATACTGGATCAAAGTTATACCGATCACAAAATATTTTAACTTTATTTATTTCTGATCTTTTCAATTGTTCATGTTTGATAACATAAGTTATGGTTCCCCAACTTCTTACAGCTGCAATATGATCTAAAGGGTTTTCTATTTGAAAGG
>JAOZVI010000169.1 GCA_029938265.1 Flavobacteriaceae bacterium
TTGATACATTTTATATTGTTTTCTTTGACAAAATTTTTGGCATCGCTATATTTTATTTCACTTTTGGTGTAAAAAACAGCGAGATATTCAATATTGCTAGCATTGATTATACCATTCTTTGTCATATAAGCAATAGACTTTAAATAAAACACATCGGGATTGATAAGAACAATTTTTGTTTTTTCAGTGTTGTCTTTATCAGTATAGTTAACGGGAATTATTGGAGTTGAATACGATTTTCCAACTATAAATAGTATTGAAAAAAGGAGTATGATTTTTTTCATAAATGATTAATTTTATACGAATTTAATAAATATAATTGAGCTGTATAAAAAAGGTGTGAAATTTTAGTTGATTAGAATAAATTTTGCTTCTCATTTATTTGCCGATGCAGAAAGTAATTATAACTGACATTCAATTATTTATATAGTATATGCAACAAATAGGAAACGGAAATTAGTAGATAAAAGGAATAAAAAAACAAATAAGTATATATAGGATTATATTACCCATCAAGTCACTTGCATCTATTATGCAATATTATGTGTGAAATATAATTTGTAAGTTTGGAAACGTATATTTCCAAGAAATGAACCCATTAGTTTTTGACATACAAAGATTTTCTATTCACGATGGTCCTGGAATTAGAACAGTTGTATTTTTAAAGGGTTGCAACCTTGAGTGTCCATGGTGTCAAAATCCGGAGTCTGTTTCGCCAAAAGCTGAAATTGCTTTTTATCCAGATAAATGTATTTTGTCAAAAGATTGTTTTGAAGTGTGCGACAAAAATGCAATAATTTTTGAGGGTGATAAACGAATAGATTACGAGCTTTGTACCGGTTGCGGCAAATGTTCTGAAGTATGTGTAACAAATGCTTTGAAATTAATTGGAAAACAACGTGATGTTGCCGATGTTTTACAAGAGATTAAAAAAGATATTGATTATTATAATTCATCTGGAGGAGGTTTGACTATTTCGGGTGGTGAACCAACTTTAAATTTTGATTTTTCACTCAATCTTCTTAAAGGAGCAAAAGAGTTAGGAATCAACACAAATATTGAGACAAACGGTTATTTTAACTGGAATAAATTTAAAGAATTGTTGCCATTTCTGGATTTGATCTATTGTGATATTAAAATCATTGATGCAAATAAAAATAAAGAAATATTAAAAGGTAACAGCCCTAAAATGATTGAAAATATTAAAAGATTATCAGAGATTGATGTTCCTGTAGAATTCAGAATTCCTCTAATTCCAACTTTTACTTCAACAGATGAAAATCTCAACGATATTATTAATCTTTTAAAAACGCTTTCAATCAAAAAGGTTCACCTTTTACCTTACCACAATATGGGAGAGGCTAAAGCAGATAAAATTAATAATAAATTGCATAAATTGGAATTGAACTATTTGAGTCAGGATGATTTGAATAATATTAAAATATTGTTCAATAATGCAGGGATTAAAGTAAAACTCAATAATTAACAGATAAAAATATGGAAACTATTACTCAATCACAGATTAAGACAAAAGCAGGAAAAAGGTTAGATCAATTAAAGACTGAGGTTGAAACTTTTCCAAAATCAATTTGTATTGAAAGAGCTTTGCTGGTAACCGAATATTTTAAAGAAAAGAAAAATAAAGCTAAGCCTATAATAGTAAAAAAAGCCGAAGCTTTAGCTTATGTTCTTACCAATAAATCTGTAAAAATTTATCCAAACGAGCTTATTGTTGGAACCACAACTTCAAAAAGAGTGGCGGGACCTATTTATCCTGAACTTCACGGTATGGCTGTAATGGAAGATCTTTTAAAGTTTACAAAAAGAGAAGTTAATCCACTCCAAATAACCAATGAAGAAAGATCTAAATTATTGAGAAAAGTAATGCCTTACTGGTTGAATAAATTTCTTACTTACAAATCATTCAATAAAATTGACCTGACCAAATTTTTGATAGATCAGCTAAATCCAAAATTTTATTTACTTAATGAATCCGGTGGAATAGGACATTTTGTTGCAGATTATGAAGCTCTGATTAATTTTGGTGTTGAGGGAGTAAAAGAAAAAATAAGATCAGAACAGAAAAAACAATCACAAGATAATGATCTTTACGAGGCTATGATTATCACCTTAGATGCCATTGTTGAAATGGCAAAAAAGCACAGTGATAAAGCATTTGAACTAGCCCAAGGTGAAGAGAATTTTGAAAGAAAAGAAGAATTGTTACAAATTTCTGAGAATTTAAAAAATGTACCTCTTAAGGCTGCAAGTACTTTTTATGAAGCAGTACAATCTGTTTGGTTACTTCATACAGCGTTGTTTTTAGAAGGTTTGGATAATGGAATCAGTTTTGGACGAATGGATCAATATTTATTTCCTTTCTACAAAAAAGATATTGAAAATGGAATATTGACACGAGAAAAAGCCAAAGAAATACTCGGTGCATTAACTATTAAAAGTTCAGAGATCATTCCTGTTTTTAATAGTGAAATCACAAATAATCATGGTGGTTTTCTAAGTGGTCAGGGATTGACAATTGGTGGAATTGATAAAAATAATAATGATGTGACAAATGAATTGTCGTTTATTTTTCTGGAGTTAATGGATGAAGTAAGATTGAGGCAACCAAATTATCATGCAAGAATTCACCAAAATTCACCCGATGATTACAAGAAGAAAATAATGTCTAATTTGAGCAAAGGAGTAAATTCACCGGCATTGTTCAATGATGAGGTTATAATAAAATCATTAAAAACAATTGGTTTTGAGGAAGATGATGCAAAAGAATATACAACTTTGGGATGTGTAGAGATAAATTCTCCCGGCAAAACTCTTGGTTCCACAGACGCAGCGTTGGTTAATTTGCCAATTTGTCTTGAAATGGCATTAAATAAAGGTTATTTATTTGATAGATCATTCTTAAGAAATGGAACAAAAACTGCTGATATCAATTCTTTTAAAAACATCGAAGATGTAAAGCAAGCATACAAAAAGCAACTACAATTTATTATTGATGATGTAGTACATGTTTTAGCTTCTGTTGAAATTGGGAATAAAGAATTTCATCCAACACCTCTCACTTCTTCCTTTATTCAAGGCTGTATAGAGTCTGGGAAAGATGTTACAGAAGGTGGAGCAATTTACAATTTGAGCGGGGTTCAGGGTGTTGGTGTAAGTGATGTTGGTGATAGTTTGTTTGCAATTAATGAATTGGTTTTTAAAAGAAAAAAATACAGTTTAGAAGAGGTTGTAAAAGCCTTAAAAAATAATTTTAAAGGTAATGAAAAACTGAAGCAGGAAATGCTGAATATCGATAAATTTGGTAATGATATTTCTGAAGTTGACAGTTATACTTCGTGGGTGGTAAATGAATTTTATGACTCGTTTAACGATAAGAAAAATACGCGTGGAGGAGCTTTTTGTGCAGGATATTATTCTACAACAACTCATAGTAATTTTGGTAAAAAAACCGGTGCCTTACCTAGTGGTAGAGCAAAAGGACAGACCTTTACCTCGGGTATTGCGCCTATGAATGGTTATGATAAAAAAGGTCCGACAGCTTGTTTCAATTCAATCGCTTCGATTGATTATACCAGGGCTCACAACGGGATTAATGTCAATGCAAAATTTGACAATATGATTCTTAAAGGAGAGCAAGGTAAAATGATATTGGAAAACTTATTGATGACCTATTTTAAAAAAGGAGGAATGCAAATCCAACTAAATGTTCTTGATACAGATATGCTTATAGAAGCAAAAGATAACCCCGATAAATATCCCTGGCTGATAGTTCGAGTATCGGGTTATTCGGCATATTTCAATGATCTTTCCCCTGAAATGAAAGAAGAGATAATTCAGAGGAGCACTTTGTCGTATTGATCTCAATATTCATCTGAAGAATTAATAGTCCACGAGGGGAGAACTTACACTTCAAACTATACATTCCAGATATTTTAATGCAACTCGTAATTTATTGAAATATGAATACTATGAATTTTGTGCAAATGGATTATTGCTATTAACAAGATCAATAAAAACAAGGGCTTAACAAATAAAGGAAAATAAATTATTTTCCCACACAGAAATTTTGAAAGATATTTCCAAGTAAGTCTTCAGTAGTAACTGCGCCTGAAATTAAACCGAGATGATAGAGTGATTCTCTAATATCTATAGCAATCAGATCTGAGCTAATATTATTATCAATTCCTTTTTGGACTTCTATAATGGCTTTTAATGCATTGTTCAATGCTTCAAAATGACGAGAATTGCTTACAATGGTTTGGTTATTACTCAATATTCCGGTATTTGCCAGATCAGTTAAATTTT
>JAOZVI010000170.1 GCA_029938265.1 Flavobacteriaceae bacterium
TTTAATTTGATAAGAAAATAATTCTTATCTTCGGCAACTATTTATATATTAAAAATAAAAAAATGTTTAAAAGGTTAAAAGGATTTTCTCGTGCATTTTGGACCGCAAATATTGTTGAGCTTCTTGAAAGAGGTGCATATTATGGTGTATTTATCGTAATCACACTTTATTTATCAAGAATTTTAGGTTTTAGTGATATTGAAGCAGGTATTATATCTGGAGTTTTTTCCGGTGGTTTATTTTTATTACCAACTTTCACAGGGGCTTTAGCCGATAAAATTGGATTTAAATATTCTTTATTAATTGCTTTTACACTATTGAGTATAGGTTATTTTGGTTTGGCTACGTTGCCTTCAATGCTTGAATCAGCAGGACTAGTTGATTATTCAAATGGTATTGAATTCACAGGTTTACTTGAATCAAATGAAAGATGGTCTATAGTTCCAATAATGGCAATCATCATGATAGGTGGTTCATTCATTAAATCAGTTATCACGGGTACAGTAGCTAAAGAGACAACTGAGTCAAACAGAGCGCAAGGATTTTCAATATTTTATATGATGGTGAATATTGGTGCATTTTCAGGAAAAACAATTGTAAAACCTTTAAGAGCATCTATGGGAGATATGGGATTGGTTTATATCAATTATTTTTCTACTGCCATGACCATTTTAGCTTTAATTTTGATTATTTTCTTTTATAAAAGTTCAAAAAATGAAGGTGAAGGAAAGTCTCTTAAAGAGATTTGGAGCAGTTTATTAAATGTACTGACAAATGGAAGATTAATTACACTTATCATTATAATTACAGGTTTTTGGATGGTCCAACATCAACTATATGCAACGATGCCAAAATATGTTCTTAGAATGGCTGGCGAAGGAGCTTCACCTTCTTGGTATGCCAATGTAAACCCACTTGTTGTTGTGCTAACTGTTACTTTTATAACTAGAATGATGGCGAGCAAAACTCCACTATTTTCTATGACTGTTGGTATGTTTATCATGCCTTTTTCTGCAATTGCAATGGCGTCTGGAAATTGGTTTAGTGGTGGTGAGGTTGATCTGGGCTTTTTTAGTCTGCATCCAATAGCCTTTATGATGATTGTAGGGATAGCACTTCAGGCTTTGGGCGAATCTTTTATTTCACCCAGATACTTAGAATTCTTCTCATTGCAGGCTCCTAAAGGTGAAGAAGGCTTGTATCTTGGTTTTAGTCATTTACATTCATTTTTAGCTTCAATTTTAGGTTTTGGTCTATCGGGTTATTTATTGTCAAAATATTGCCCTGATCCAAGATTATTTGATACTCATGAAGCATGGGAATCTGCAGCAAGCAACGCTCATTATATTTGGTATTATTTTGCTGCTATTGCTTTTACATCTGCTATTTCATTAATTATTTATGGAAAAGTTATTAAAAAGATGGATTCTAAAACTGGAAAACTATAGCCAACATTGTAAAATCATTTTTTTATCTAAAAAAATCCTTAAGGTTTTACCTCTGGGTAGCCACAAAAATAGCCTGTGCTGAGCAAAGTTAAAGTGTTATTTCTTTTATAATTTCCATGAAAACGGAAAAAAGGATCTAAATTATATCCTTTTTTTTAACAATAAATTCATTAAAAAAAAGTTTAGCTATATTCTTATATCATAATTGCTTATGAAAAAAATATAGTCTTCACTAGCAATTTATAGGATTAGCGTAAAATAAGCAATGCTATTTAAAAAATATTATGTTTATTTGCGCCTTCGTTAAATTAAAGATAAAAAATCAATGACAAGTAAATATAATAAATGGTATCATCCGTATAAACCTGCCAAGGAATTTGATAAAAAAGTTGCTTATTTTAGTATGGAATTTGGTATCCATCAGGCATTAAAAATATATTCAGGTGGTTTAGGTTTTTTAGCAGGATCTCATATGCGTTCTGGTTTTGAACTTAAACAAAACATGATTGGAATTGGAATGCTTTGGAAATATGGCTACTACGACCAAGGTAGAAATGAAGACCAAACACTTCGAACAAATTTTATAGAAAAACATTACAATTTTTTAGAAGATTCAGGTATTGAAGTAGAAGTAAAATTACACGACAATCCTTCTGTAAAGGTTCGTGCTTTTGTATTAAAACCTGAAATATTTGGTTCTGTACCTATGTATCTTTTATCAACTGATGTAGAAGGAAACGATTACCTTTCTAGAACGATCACTGACCATTTGTATGACGCAAATGAATTGACACGTGTTTCTCAAAGTATTATTTTGGGTATCGGTGGCGCTAAAATTGTTGAAGCATTAGGAGGTGCAGATATTTATCACTTAAATGAAGGTCATGCCTTACCTGCTTTTTATCATTTACGCAATCAAGGTATAAAGAAGAACCAAATGGTTTTTACAACACATACTCCTGAAAAAGCCGGGAATGAAGAACGCGATGCACGTCACTTAAATCGTTGTGGATTTTTTGGTAAGACCTTAACCGACAAAGGACTTGAAAAAGAAATGGTTAATGGAGGTATGATCAATTACACAGTTTCTGCACTTAGAATGGCAAAAAAATCTAATGCAGTATCAAAACTACATGCAAAAGTATCGCAAGAAATGTGGAAAGATTATAAAGGCATCAGTAAAATTATTCCTATTACCAATGCTCAAAACCAAAACTTCTGGCAAGATAAAGAAGTTGAAAAAGCCTGGAAAAAAAGAAATGCCACAGCTTTTAAAAGAAGAAAAATTGAATTAAAGAAAGAGCTTTTTGATGTAGTTTTGAATCAAACTGAAAAACTATTTGATCCTGAAGTATTTACCATAGTATGGGCAAGAAGATTTGCAGGTTATAAAAGGGCAGATCTTTTGTTACATGATATCAAACGATTTGAAAAACTTATTAGCAATAAAAAATACCCTGTTCAGATAATTTGGGCAGGAAAACCATATCCAATGGATTTTTATGCCATTGATATTTTTAATCATTTGGTTAATTATACCAAATATTCACCTAACCTTGCTGTTCTGATCGGTTATGAAATGGAACTTTCAAGAAAGCTGAAAGCTGGTTCAGATATATGGCTTAATACACCAAGAATTACAAGAGAAGCCTCCGGAACAAGCGGTATGGCTGCAGCCATGAATGGTTCAGTAAATGTTTCAATCAATGATGGATGGATGCCTGAATTTGCCAAAGATGGCGTAAATAGTTTTATTTTACCTGAATTAGATCCTGAATTACCTGTTTGGGAACAGGATAAAATTGATGGCAATAATTTGTATGATTATCTTGAAAATAAAGTATTACCTGCGTTCTATGATTCACCAAAAAAATGGTCAAATATTGTATTCAACGGAATTGATGATGTAATCCCTGCTTTTACAAGTAATAGATTGGCACGCCAATATTACGAAGAACTATACTAGTTTTCGATTAATAAAATACTAAAGAGTTACTGACAATATAAGTTGGTAACTCTTTTTTTATTTTATACTATCCTTTCAGAGTTGTAAAACCTGAAAGGATCAGTTATTTCTTCTTTAAAAACCATCTTGCTGATTGTCATGTATAACTGGTTATTTTTTTGTTTGTTGAAATGAAAAAATCCGGTATAAACCGGATTTTATGCTTAATTTTTAAGGATCAATCTTATAATTTGGTAGCTATTTCATCTTTTACATCTTCCAAATTATCTCTAACATCTTCTACTTTGCCTTTTACTTTTTTCAACTGAAATGAAATAAATATAAAAGTTATTCCTAAGAATAAAAAGCCAAATGCCAACATATAAGATAAATAAACACCGCCCAATAATGGTTGGTATAATATTGCCATAAGAGCAAATAAAGCAGTAAAAATACCCATAAATAAAACCCATCCCCAGTTGTCAACACCATCTTTCTTTAATTTAAAAGAAGTTGAAATTGTTGAAATACCTCGAAATAATAACCATAATCCGATAAATACAGAAAATATAAGTACTGCTTTAGCTGGATGTTTTAATAAAATGAATCCAACAATGATATCTAAAATACCACCTGCCAAATAGATGCCCCAATTATCAAGGTCTTCTTTATTTGAAAAGGCAAAGAAAATACTGAAAAAACCACTAATAAAAATTAACATACTAAAAAACATTATTATCCCTGCAAAATTCGCAATTGGAGTTTTAAACATCCATATAGCACCTATGACCATTAGAATACCTAGAATTAATAATATCCACCAATTTTTAACTGAGTGGTTTACTTTAGAAATTGCATTTGACATAACAAAAATATTTAAGGTCTATCATTAAGATAAACAGGTTAGTAATTTATT
>JAOZVI010000171.1 GCA_029938265.1 Flavobacteriaceae bacterium
TATGGCGAAAATAATAAATTTTTATAGTGCATTATAAAAAAACTATTTTATTTTACCTTAAATCCGCAAAGGTATTTCTATTGCAAAGCCTAACTACCTATCATTGTTGAGAATGCTATCAAAAAACCTACTCATCATAACTGGTGTTATGTTTGCGTTGCTTTTAGATGTACTACATTAACACTAACAAGCATTTAGGCTTTTCATAACGAAAATTCCAGCGGGTTTAAGTTTTTACTAAAGCTAGATTCAATTGAAAGTTGAAAAAATAGTATTAAGTAATTCTCAATACTTATTTTAAATTTTTGTCACATTATAGATGAGCATATTTTTTACAATTTGTGTATTTTTACAGAATGAGAATAGATATAATTACAGTTTCACCCGAATTAATTAAAAGTCCGTTTGAACATTCAATCATAAAACGTGCAATTGACAAGAATTTTGTAGAAATTCATTTTCATGATTTACGAAAATACGCTTTAAATAAATATGGAAAAATTGATGATTACCAATTTGGTGGTGGTGCAGGAATGGTTTTAATGATAGAACCAATTGACAAATGTATTTCAGCTTTATTGACTCAACGCGAATATGATGAAATTATTTATATGACACCTGATGCTAAAATGCTCAATCAGCAAACAGTTAACAGTATTTCAACTTTAAAAAATATTATTATTTTAACCGGTCATTATAAAGGTGTTGATCAAAGGGTAAGGGATAGATTTATCACAAAAGAAATATCTATTGGCGATTATGTGCTTTCAGGTGGTGAATTGGCTGCTGCAGTGCTTTGTGATGCTGTTATCAGGTTGATTCCTGGTGTTTTAGGTGATGAGACATCTGCTCTAACTGACTCTTTTCAGGATAATTTATTGGCTCCGCCTGTATATACTCGACCTGCAGAATACAAAGGATTGAAAACACCTGAAATATTACTTTCCGGAAATTTTCCTAAAATTGATCAATGGCGTCATGAAGAGGCGATAAAAAGAACCCAATCTATTCGTCCTGATCTATTAAAAAATGATGAAGAACTACAATGAAATATTATACTATCATATTATTCATATTTATACATTTTTCTTCAATAGCTCAAATTGATAGCACAACAAATTCATATCCCGAGCCAGAGAGATCATTTTTAAAAAAATCTGCCGTTCCCTTAACATTAATTGGAACAGGCCTAATTATAAACTATTCAAATGGTAGTTTTGGGAAAGAGAATTTACAAGAAAAAATACACAATAATCTTAACAATTTTCATACAAATGCAGATGATTTTCTGCTTTTTGTTCCTGCTTTAACTATGTATACTGCAGATTTATTCAAAGTAGAAAGTAAAAATGACGCATTTACTCAAACTAAATATCTGGCAATTGCCGGATTGGCTAACAATTTGATCACTTTTGGCTTAAAAAGAATTACGGATGAAGAAAGACCAAATGGTGAGGATTATAGTTTTCCTTCAGGTCATACTTCAAATGCATTTGTAATGGCAACGGTTTTACACCACGAATTTATTGATACGAGTCCGTGGCTTGCTTATAGCGGTTATGCTTTTGCCACAACAACCGGAGTACTCAGGGTTTTAAATAATAAACATTGGGTTTCAGATGTTTTGGTTGGTGCAGGTATCGGAATTTTAGTTACTGATCTGGTTTATAGATTTGAACCTTTAAAGAACTGGAATCCGTTTAAAACTAAAAATACGCACGTTATTATTAGTCCAACCTACTCCAATGAACAATTTGGACTCTATGCTAACATGCAGTTTTAAAGAACTTTACATCGTACAATTGTTTTAAAATATTTTTAGGAATTGTTTGATTTATATTCTATTTTTTTTCTAAATTTGCAAACTCAAAATTAACCTCTGACGAGAATCGTGAATGTTGGTTTTTGAATAAGCATATTTATCAAACAAAAACAATGGAAAATTTAGTAAAATTTGTACAAGACGAATTTGTTACAAAAAATGATATTCCGGAATTTTCAGCCGGTGACACTATTACTGTATATTATGAAATTAAAGAAGGTGTAAAAACCCGTACTCAGTTTTTTAAAGGAGTTGTAATGCAACGAAGAGGAAGTGGACTTTCTGAAACATTTACAATTAGAAAAATGTCGGGAACTTTTGGCGTAGAACGTATCTTTCCAATTAATCTACCTGCAATCAATAAAATTGAAGTGAACAAACGCGGTAAAGTACGAAGAGCCAGAATTTTTTACTACAGAAATCTTACCGGTAAAAAAGCTCAAATTAAAGATAAAAGATTTTAGTTTTTTACTAGGAAATATATTTTTAAAAAAATTTAACCCCATCAAACAATTGATGGGGTTTTTTATTAACAAATGTTAATAAGTGATCTTCATTTCTTGTTCGTAACTTTTAAGTACAAATATTTGCAAAAATTATAAACTTATCTATCTTTGCTTAAGAATTCAGACAGTAAAATTAAGTTCTTTTCTTTACAAGTTGAAATTGATGCAAACCAAGTTCTAGCATAAATTGAAATTGATGCAAATCAAGATTAGATTTGAATTAGGGTTGGTGCAAACCAAAATTAAGTTTGTAATTTAGAATTAAGTTTTATTTATGATTCTAATAAGTTCGAACTGAAATTGTTTTAATAGCTCACCAAAAAAAGTATGACTAAGTGTTTAGCATGAATAATTAGTAATATAATAATGAGCATTTAAAACAAGGTACTTTAAAAAATATTTTGGGATTATTATTACATAGTTCTAATAGTTTTAAAAATTTATTAAAGTATTGAAATGTAAGGTAAAAACTATGTCAAAGTAGCATTTACAGTTTTAGAGCAAAAAGAGTAAAAACTATGTAAGTAGTGTTTATGATTTTTAATACAAAAACAGTAATTTTTTACTATATGTTTCGGCAAATAGCCATGATAGAGATTAAAATCTGTTATGGCTTTTGTTTTTTTATCTACTAAACTCATTGTAGTTTTTAACATTTGTTAATAATTATTGTTAATTAAATGTTTAGAAATATAAATAAGGAATACTCCAAATATTTTATCCAAACACTTTATATTTGATTAATGTCTTTAATGATATCTAGATGCGATTCCCTAAGTTATTGTTATGAAACTTACCGTTTCTATTTTATTTTTAAAAACATTAGGATTTCACTAATCCAAATTTTGTTTTTAAATACTTATTTCTAACCGGGTATTTAGTACGCTTAAAAGAAATAAACAAGATTTAAAAACTAAATTAAAAGTATTTTTAAATTAAAAATACTTTTTTAAGCAAATCAATATTTTAAAAATATTGTACTAGCTAACCTAAAACCATGTAATTTTTATTACATGGTTTTTTAATAAATTTTTTTTGAAACTAACTATCTTTTTTTATTATTATCTTTTTTCATCATTTATGCATCAATTCTAATGGATTTCATCGATACAAAAACCAATTAAAAAAATTATAAAAACGGGAAGAAAAATATTTGGTCTTTTGTAATGATTCATATTTACAAGCCCCTTGCCATACTATTTTTAGCAAAAGCAATTATCAATCTAACCTTGAAGATTATTTCCTATAACAATAGTGCAATTTTAAGCATATTTTAAAATGACTTTTTGCATAAAAATTAAGTATATTTGTTTCATTAAAATCATATTAATAATAATGCTATAATTAATAAAAACTTCAAGAATTATAACTCTTATACTATAAAATTATCATGAGTAAAATTCCTAAAATTATTTATACAAAAACAGATGAAGCACCTGCGTTGGCTACTTATTCATTTTTACCAATAGTTAAAGCCTTTACAAGATCTACAGGTATAGAAATTGAAACAAAAGACATTTCTTTAGCTAGTAGGATACTAGCTTTATTTCCTGAAAAATTAACAGGAGAACAAAAAGTAACTGATGCTTTATCTGAACTGGGAGAATTAGTAAAAAACCCTGAAGCAAACATTATTAAACTACCTAACATCTCTGCATCGGTACCTCAATTGGTAGCTGCAATTAAAGAATTACAAGCTTTGGGTTATGGTATTCCTGATTATCTAGAAAATCCGGTAACCGATAAAGAAAAAGAAATACTGAAAAAATATAACACTGTAAAAGGTTCCGCTGTAAATCCGGTTTTAAGAGAAGGTAATTCAGACAGAAGAGCTCCTAAAGCAGTTAAAAATTATGCTAAAAAGAATCCTCACACCATGGGTTCCTGGTCTGCAGATTCAAAAACCCATGTTTCCTCTATGGACCATGGAGATTTTTTTGCTAATGT
>JAOZVI010000051.1 GCA_029938265.1 Flavobacteriaceae bacterium
CGACAAATAAAAAAATTATATCTTTTTTCGTATAACCAAGTTCTTTTTTCCATTTTTCTGCTTTTTTAGAATGTTCTCCAGTTTTATCAAAAAATCGTTCATTGTCAATAGCATGAGGAGCAAAAACAAGTTGTTTTTCTTTTAAACCGTTTTTAATATTGTATTCTGAAATATCTCTCATCTTTAATTCACGAATTATACGTTGTTTTCCCCACTTTTTTATTTTGAATTTTCCTCTCGAAAAACTTTTGGTAAATCGTTCTTCGTTTAAAAAATCGTGTTCCATTAAATGTAAAATAATCACTTCGCATGCTTCAGGAATCATATGCATTTCATTCAGTTTTTTTTCAACTTCATGATGGCAACGATCTTGATAAACACAAAAATTTTCTAATTTTTTTTTTGCTTCTTCTAAAGTAAATGTTAACCTTTTGTTTTTCATTAAATAAATGTAATACAAACAAGAAAATATTCTTGATAATTATTTTCCAAACCCTAAAATTACAATATTATGTTAAAGTATTATATTTTTTCAATCCTGAATATAACTACATTTTTATTTTATGCCCAAACAACAACTATTACCAAGCAAAGTTTTGAAACTAATGGAGATACTTGGCAAGTTGCTTTTTCAACACCTCCTTGTACAAGTGGTGTCGATTCTTGGAATTATCGAACTGAATTAGGTAATATCACACCAAGTGATGGTGAACAGTTTTGGGGAATAAGAGACCTAAGTGGTAGTTGTGGAAGTTCAGGGTTTGAAACAATTACCTTGGAAAACTTTGACATATCATCTTATAGTAATGTAAACTTAACTTTTGACTATTATGTGTTTGAATATGACAATGGTGATGATATCAAATATGAACTATTTTTTGATAATCAATCTCAAGGAGAGGTGATTTTATTTGAAGGTAATTCTAATTTAAGTTCAGAAGAATGGGTAACAGAATCAATTTTGATACCGAATTATGTTACAAACTTAAAATTAAAAATTTCTATAAAACAAAATGGTGATTCTGATTATGCCGGTATTGATAATATCCTATTAGCAGGTTCAATACTAACACCTTGTTCAGAATTAATGATAACTGAATACGTAGAAGGAACGTCTAATAATAAATTTATTGAAATATACAACCCAACAGATCAAGCTATAAATTTAGATGTTTATAACCTTACAAAATACACAGGTAAAAATGGTGATCCTACAGGGAATTTAACCTTAACCGGAATTATTGCAGCATACGGAACATATCTTATTGAGAATCAAAATGAAAATTTGAATATTGATGCCGATCTTTCAACTGGCAGTATCTTAAATTTTAATGGAGATGATAAAGTTGCTTTAAGAAAAATGGATGAGATTATAGATATAATTGGTGTAATTGGCGATTCAATTGAATTTGCAAAAGATATAACTTTACGTAGAAAAAGTCATATTCAAAACCCAAATAATCAATATGATGTTAATGAATGGGATATTTATAAAACAGATGATGTTGCAGATTTGAATTCACATGTTTCCAGATGTATGGGACCAATTCCTGAAATTGAAGTTATTGGTAATTATTTTTCGATAACTGATGGATCTGTAACAACTAACTTCTTAAATAATACTTACTTTGGTGTTGTCGATCCTAATTCCGGATATGCTATTTCCAGGGAATTCATCATAAAAAATACCGGAAATGCAACTCTTGAGATTTTGAATATTGAGATTTTAAATAATGATTCTAATGATTTCTTTTTATCAGGAAATACTTCATTTGATATTTCAGTGAATGATAGTCTAGCAATAACAATAAAATTTTTACCAAACTCAAAAGGATTAAAAGCGGCAACAATTCAGATTGATAATAATGATGCTTCTGAAAATCCTTTCAACTTTACTATAAATGCTGAGGCTACTGGAACAACAGACAGCCCCATAATGATCACACAATATTTTGAAGGTGAAGGAAATAATAAATGGATAGAAATAACTAATATTAGTGATGAGGTCGTTCCCGAAAATTATTATCTGGCATTATTCAGAAATGAAAAAGCAGAAAATCCTATTGGAAAAACACCTAGTAGCAAAACTTTAATTCCTGAACTTTTACCAAAGCAATCTTTAAAATATTGTTCAACGCTTATTGATGAAAATATAATTTATGCTCAGGACGGTACTGAAATAAAAAATCCGATTTGTAATTTTAATGGAAATGACATCATTGTTATATCAGCAAATAGTGATGAAAGATGCTGGTTAAACAAAGTTGATATTATAGGCAATAGCAATGATTGGGGAGAAAATATAAGTTTTGTTAGAAAATATGGCTGTAAAAATGCAGTTCCTTCTACAGGATTTAATTTTGATGATTGGATTGAATATGAAATTACTGACATTAATTCGGCTACGACCGGATATAATCAAAGAATTGGTGAGCATTATATTGGTTCCACATTTTTTGAAAATGAAAACTGGAATAATGGTAATCCTGATATTTACAGAAACGCAGAAATTAATGATAATTATTATACACAAATAAAAGGAAATTTTGAAACTTGTAACCTGACGATAAACCTCGGAAATAAACTTGAAGTTGATGCCAATAATTATGTCAGTATCATTAGTGATCTAACAGTTAATGGAATATTAGAAGTATTAAATGAAGGTTCTTTAATGATGCTTAATAACAGCGGTTTGGTTAATAATAACGGTATTATCAATATTCATAAAACTACAACCACTTTAAAAAGATATGATTATACTTATTGGTCATCACCCATCAAAAATGCACAACTTGAAAATGTATTTTCTGCTTCTCCACAAAATTCATTTTATCAATTTATTACAAATGAATTTAATGATAATAATAAGGATGAAAATGATGATGATGAGCCTGCTGCATGGCAAAGAACCAATGGGATAATGAATCCCGGAATTGGATATACAGCAATGGCTCCGGATACTGAACCATTTATAGAGCAACAATCGGTAATTTTCAGCGGAGATGTTAATAATGGTATTATAAATGTGCCTATCCAATTAAGTTCAAAGGATTCGATAGATAGTAACGACTGGAATTTTATAGGAAATCCTTATCCGTCAGCAATAGATGCCAACCTGTTTTTAAGTGATTCTATCAATAAAACTATTTTGGGTGGAAGTATCTATTTTTGGACACACAATACTGCAAAAACAGGTGATAAATATACTTCAGATGATTATGCTTCATTTGTTATTGGTACTGGTGGGATAAGAGCCAATAGTAGTGGTGAAATGCCAACTTCAAATATAGCTTCCTGTCAGGGCTTTTTTGTGGAAGCTATAAAAGAAGGAGAAATACATTATAACAATGAAATGCGTGTAAAAACTCAAAATAACAACTTTTTTAGATCAAATAATTCTAAAGATAATTTGGTACAAGAAAATGATAAGATCTGGTTAAATTTGTATAATGATGAAGGTGCTTTTAGTCAGATTTTAATTGGATTCATCAATGGCGCTAATGAAAGTATTGAAAGAAAATACGATGCTTTACGTTTTAACGGAAATAATTTTATATCATTTTATTCTATAGTTCAAGATAAAAAATTAGCTATCCAAGGAACAAATCCTTTTACAGGAAACGAAAAGATCAATTTAGGACTTACATCAAAGATCAGAGAATCAATCAGTCTAAAGATTTCCATTGATAGAATGGAGGGTGATATTGATACAAAAGAGATTTATCTATACGACAAACTTTTAAACAAAATTCATAATTTAAAAATAGAACCTTATGAATTTGAAATGTCATTAGAAGGATCTTTTGATGACAGATTTATTTTACAATTTAACAATGCTAGCTTTGATGAAGACGAAGTAATGGTTAATAGTAACCAACTGATCATAAAAAACACTATTGAGCAATTTGAAATTACAACTTTAAATCAAAAAACAATTCATTCAATAAAAGTATATGATCTATTAGGACGTATTGTTTTAGACAAATATTCAAAAAGATCAACAGAAATAATTTCAAAAAGAGAATTTCCAAAAACAGGTATATATGTAATTCTAGTTAAAATTGAAAATGATATTTACCTCACTAAAAAGTTGATATTTATGTAAAAAAAAACCTGCTATTGTTATCAACAGCAGGTTTTAATGATATATTATTACCTTAATTCATTATCATTTTTATCATAAAATTGATAATGTAAATATGGATAAGCATCCCTTGGAATAATCTTAATCCATTTTTTATATTTAATAAACCAATTTTTTTGTATTGAGAGGAGTCCTTTAGTAAGGTAAGAAGCAACAAATGAATGTACATGAAGTACAATTCCGTTATTGTCAATTATTTTTTCTAAATCTTCTTCAATCCTGTCAATCAATATAATTGGAGCTTCAACATCCCCGTTTTTATTGGGATTCTCTTCAATAGTTTTGATGTTTCTTTCAGGTCTTACTCTTTGACGAGTAATTTGAATTAAACCAAATCTACTGGGAGGCAACACCTTGTGCTTTGTTCTACTGCTCTTCATTTCATCTCGTAGATGATCGTAAAGTTTTCTTCTATGTTCAGCTGTATTCATATCAATAAAATCAACTACAATAATGCCACCCATATCACGCAACTGTAATTGTCGAGCGATTTCGGTAGCTGCAATCAAATTTACTTCAAGGGCAGTTTCAGCTTGAGAATTTGCTTTGTTTGAACGATTACCACTATTAACATCAATTACATGTAAAGCTTCGGTGTGTTCAATAACCAAATAAGCACCTTTTTTCATTGATACGGTTTTTCCAAACAATACTTTTATTTGTTTTTCAATACCATAAAAGTCAAAAATTGGTGATTTTGATTTGTGAAGTTTTGCTATCGATTCTTTTTCGGGAGCAATTCTTTGCAAATATTCTTTAACTTCTAGATGTAAAGCTTCATCATTAGTTACAATACTGGTAAATGAATCATTAAAAATATCTCTTAAAATTGAAGATGCTCTATTCATCTCTGAAAGCACTTTTTGAGGTGCTTGAGCTCTGGGTAATTGCTTACACATATTATCCCAATGACGCAATGTATTTTGAAGATCTTTATCTAATTCAGCTACTTTAATATTTTGAGCAACTGTTCTTAAAATTACACCAAATCCTTTTGGTACTATGCTTTTTGCAAGACGCTTTAAACGATCTTTTTCTTTATTGTTAGTTATCTTTTGTGATACAGAAATTCTGTTAGAAAAAGGCACTAAAACCATGTATCTACCTGCAATTGAAAGCTCAGAACTAATACGCGGTCCTTTAGAAGAAATCGGTTCTTTAACAATTTGAACCAATAATTCTTGACCTGCTTTTATGACACTATCAATATTTCCATTTTTATCAATATCCTTTTCAAAACTAAAATTCTTTAACAAAAAATCTTTTAGCCTACCCGTACTTACCAGTTTTGTGAATTTTTTCAACGATAATAATTGCGGTCCTAAATCATGATAATGTAAAAAAGCATCTTTTTCACTTTTTACATCAACAAATGCTGCATTTAGGCCCGATAATGTTTTTTTTATTTTGGCCAGAAAAATATCTCCAACCGCAAATTTATTGTCTATCGTTTCGTTGTGTAATTCAACTAACTTTCCATCTTTTAATAAGGCAAAATCTATATCAGAGGAATTTGTTCTAATAATTAATTCAGTTTTCACTCTGTTTAATTTTATACCCAAATAAATACTAAACTTAATATTTATTATAGATAGATTAATAATATATTTATTAGGTTTTGATTAATCAAACGAAATTTGTTTTTATACAAACTTCTATGTCAATGAACTTATCCTTAAATAGAAACTATAAGGCTGTTTGAAATGTCTTTTGTTCTTTTATCTTGAGAGAAATACAATTATCAATTCACAAAAGTATTTCATTCAAAATATCTTAAAGACTCAAATTCCAAACAGCCTTATATTATTTTTTCTTTTTATGTCGGTTTTGTCTACTTCTTTTTTTACGTTTATGAGTAGAAATTTTACTGCGTTTTCTTTTCTTTCCGCTTGGCATAATTAAAACTGTATTTTCTTAAAATTATTTTTTAACCGGCACATTTTTTTTAACACTCTCTACAAAAACCTTAGCAGGTTTAAATGAAGGAATATTATGCGCTGGTATTTTAATTGTAGTATTCTTAGAAATATTTCTACCTGTTTTTTCCGCTCTTTCTTTTACTATAAAGCTTCCAAAACCTCTTAAATATACATTATTTCCATTGTTTAATGATTCTTTAACCTCAACCATTAAGTCTTCTACTACTCTTAATACATCTCCTTTTTCAATGCCAGATTTTTCTGAAATATTGGCAACTATTTCTGCTTTTGTCATTTTTTAATATTTATTGGTTATTATTTATCCTAAATCAGGGCGGCAAATATATGATAAAATATCAATTTTAGAAAGCTAATTAATTAAAATTTAATAAGATATATTTATGTATCATTGTAAAACGATGTTTTTTTATGGATTTTTCTAACCTTTTAATACAGTGGTACTTAAAAAATAGAAGGGATTTACCTTGGCGAAAAACCAAGGATACTTATAAAATTTGGCTTTCTGAAGTTGTTCTTCAACAAACAAGAGTTGCTCAGGGAATCGCCTATTACTTAAGATTCTTAGAACGATTTCCAACAATTTTTGATTTGGCTAAAGCCGATGAGGATACAGTTTTAAAGCTTTGGCAAGGTTTGGGTTATTATACACGTGCACGAAATCTACATCATACCGCCAAATATATTGTGGCGCATTACAATGGAGAATTTCCTTCAGATTATAATAAAATTATTAAACTCAAAGGTATTGGCGAATATACTGCTGCTGCCATTACTTCTATCTGTTTTAATAAACCCTATGCAGTAATTGATGGAAATGTTTATCGTGTATTATCAAGATATTATAATATAAATACGGCCATTAATTCTACAGAGGGGAAAAAACAATTCAAACAATTATCACAATCTTTGATCAATTTTAAACATCCGGGTGATTATAACCAGGCTATTATGGAGTTAGGTGCTACAATATGTACACCTAAAAATGTACTTTGCGATTATTGTCCGTTAAATCAAACTTGTCTGGCAGTTAAAAATATGAATATTTCGTCACTTCCTGTAAAAGTTAAAAACCCCAAAATTAAAATCCGTCATTTTAATTTTTTGGTATTTGATATATCAGATCAATATACGATTTTGGAACGAAGAAAAGATAGAGATATATGGCAAAATTTATTTCAATTTCCATTATATGAATCAGCATATGAAATTGATGATAAAGAAATAATTAAAACAAATACTTTTAAAGATCTAATCGGTAAAAGTGATTATAAACTACAGATTTTCAATAGCAAACCTATTATTCATAGATTAACGCATCAACACATCTACACCAATTTTTGGATAATTAAAACTCAATCTCATTTAAAGGGTGCTGTAGAATGGGAAAATATATCTAATTTTGCAGTCCCTACGCTTATTTATAACTTTATTAATAAATTTAAAAAATAGTTTAAATTTGTGGTATATTTGGTAAGCAAAAAATAATTTTATATGGCAAGTTCACTTAATAAAGCAATGCTTATTGGGCATTTAGGAGATGATGTAAAAATGCACTATTTTGATGATAGTAATAGTTTAGGACGCTTTCCTGTAGCGACGAACGAGACTTATACGAACAAACAAACCGGAGAGAGGATCACAACTACTGAATGGCACAATGTAGTGGTTCGCAATAAATTGGCAGAACTTTGTGAGAAATATTTAGGCAAAGGCGATCGTGTTTATGTTGAAGGTCGGATAAAAACTCGACAATGGGAGCAGGATGGTATTAAAAAATATACTACTGAGATCCATGCAACCGAGATGACCTTTTTGAACACTAAAAAAGATCTAAGCCAAAATAAGCCAATTACACCAACTCAATCAAAGCCGGTTGAAAACAAGATTAAGGATACAAAAGAAGATGATTTACCATTTTAATATATCCTTTATTACTAATTGAAATTCATTTAATTTGGATCCTGAACCCGCGAATTTTTTATTGATCAATTCCATTGATTGGCATATTGTTTTTAGTGTAATTACTTTAATAATACTACTCTTTTTATCTGCTTTGATTTCTGGTTCTGAAATTGCTTTTTTTTCACTATCAAAAGCTGATCTGGAAAAAGATGAAGACACCAATAATAATCATAAAATTGTAGTTGATCTATTGAATGATCCCCAAAAACTTTTGGCAACCATATTGATATCAAATAATTTTATAAACATTTTATTTGTTTTAATCTTTGCCTATACAGGTGATTATTTTTTTGGAAATATTCAATCTATAATTATTCGATTTATTATTGAAATTGTTTTAGTAACCTCATTACTTCTGCTATTTGGTGAAGTTTTACCTAAGGTATATGCAAATAGAAATGCTATAAAATTTGCTTATTTCATGGCTAAACCTTTAAAAGTATTAAATGTATTTTTAACATTTTTAAGTGTTCCTTTATTAAAATTAACAAATGTTGTTGAAAATAAAATCAACAAAAAAAAATCCGATCTTTCTGTTGAAGTACTCTCTCAAGCTTTAGAATTAACATCATCAAATGCCACAACAATAGAAGAAAAAAAGATACTTCATGGTATTGTCAGTTTTGGAAATACAGAAACAACTCAAGTGATGTGTCCACGAATGGATATATTTGCACTTCCTGATAATGAAGAATACAGTGAGGTAATAAAACAGATCATTAAACATGGTCATTCAAGAATCCCTGTTTATGAAAATAACATTGATACAATAATCGGAATTTTATACACTAAAGATTTAATCCCACATATCAATAAAAAAGTCTTTAAGTGGAATAAAATAATCAGAGAACCATTTTTTGTTCCTGAAAATAAAAAACTGGATGACCTTTTAAAGGAATTTCAGGAAATGAAAAACCATTTGGCAATTGTTGTTGATGAGTATGGAGGAACATCGGGTATCATTACATTAGAGGATATCATAGAAGAAATTGTTGGCGACATTAGTGATGAATTTGATGATCAGGATCTGTCTTATTCAAAAGTCGATGAAAATAATTATTTATTTGATGGAAAAACTACGCTAAAAGATTTTTTTAGAGTATTACAAATTGATGATTCAATATTTGAAGATAATGAAAATGAAGCAGAAACCCTTGCCGGTTTTATTCTAGAGATAACAGAAAGATTTCCCAAAAAGAGTGAAACTATAAAGTTTAAAAAATACAAATTTACTATTGAATCAATCGACAAAAAGCGTATCAAACAAATTAAAGTTACTTTACCTAAACACAGATAAATGAGTTTTTTTAATCAATTCTTAAAACAAAACAAATTACTTATTGGTGTATATTTTATATTCGTTTTTATAATCTTAAGCTCATGTAGTAATGACACGCTGCCAAAACCAAAGGCACAATTAAGATTAGAATATCCTGAATCAACATATATAAATTCGCAGAGTAATTGCCCATATTCATTTGAATTTTCAAACCAGGCAAATGCTAAAATCAATTCTAAATGTTGGATTAATATTGAATATCCCAGATTAAATGCCAGTATCAATATTACTTATCGTCCTATTGATAATAATTTAAAGGAGTTATTTCAGGAATCAGAAAAACTCACATTTAACCATTCTATAAAAGCAGATAAAATTAGTTCTTTGCCATTTGAAAATTTAAATAACAAAACTTATGGAGCTATTTTTAGAGTTGTCGGAAATGCTGCTTCTCCGTTACAATTTCACCTTACTGACAGCACCAAACACTTTTTAACAGGTGCGGTTTATTTCAACGTAAAACCCAACTACGACTCAATATTACCTGCTGTAAATTATTTAGAAAGAGACCTAAAACATTTGATGGAAAGTTTGGAATGGAAAAATTAGCTGTTTATTAATTTCTTATTTTTCCCATCTATACAAGTTTGGTTATTTGATGATCAATCACAGGTAAATCTAAAAGACCCGAATATGGATTCGGGTCTTTTATAAATATTTTATCAATCTTAGTGACTAATCAATAATTTTAAAATTGATTGGTAATAAGAAAGAAACACTCACAGGTTTTCCAACTACAGTAGCAGGTGTCATTTGAGGTAATTTATCAATAAGTCTAACCACTTCTTTTTCAAGATCTGCATGGGGCGCATCAACTTTTAAAACGGAAGCATTACCTGTTTCATCAATCTTAATAATTGCTCTTATTTTATAATCCCCTGGTTCAAGATCTAAAGTATTAGCTAAATCAGAATTGAAATTATTTGATAAAGATTTCTTAAATTTCTTTAATGAACATGCTCTTATTTCTTCGGCTGAGCCTTCACAACCAGGATAAATAACAGGTGTTTCAGCAGTTGTTTCATAAATAACACCTTCATAAACAGGAATCTCTTCTAGACCTTCTGTGGTAGTTTTGATACTTTTTTCAACATTTTCTGTTTTTTTAATTGTTCTTGAAGTTTCATGAGTTGCTTCTGCTTTCTTTTCAGTTTCAACTTCAGTCATTTCAACTGCATCGTTTGTAATTTCTTCTTTTTTTGTTTCTTTACATGAAACAGCAATTATGCTAATTAAAGCAATTGCTAAAAACCCTTTTACTAATTTCATTTTTATTTTTTTTAGATTAATCGACAAATAAAGTAAATATTTATTAAAAATAAATACTAAATTTAACAAAAAAACCTCAAGAATTTACTTGAGGTTTTTTTATAATATTTAAAAACTCTTATTTAATACCTGGTTTGTATTTAAATTTTTGAGTTCCCAAAGAAGCTTCTGCCATTAAACCTTTATTTGCATAAGTGTAAACAGCAACTCCTTCTTGATAATCAATATTATCTGATACAGCTTTATCAAGCGCAACTGCTGAAGCCTCACCAGCAAATTTAAATTTATTATTTTTAAAACGCTCCATTGCTGCTTTATTTTCAAATAAAATATATTCAGCATATTGCTGACCTCCGGCTTGTGCGCCAATAGTAGCTTGCATTAATGATGCAGAACCTATTACCTTATTATCAACAAAAACCAATCCTTTACCACCGGCACCACCAATTACAAGACCTCCTTTAGTAATTTTTGGGAAAATAGCATATCCATAGGCACTATCAAACATTTTTCCAACATTAGGATTTTGTTTAGACATAAGTAACATTGAATTGTTAACTTCATTTTGTAATTTTACACTTTTCGGGTAACTAACAGTAAACCCTGCTGCTTTTACAACATCGTTTGCAGCATCTTGAATATCTTCTGCAGCTTCAACTACTTCATCAACTACTTCATCAGCAGCTTTTTCAGCAGCATCAACAGCTTCTTCAACATTTTTTTCTGCTTTTTCAACAGCATCTTTTAAATCATCTTTTGCTTCTTCCGTAGTTTTTTTACACGAAACCGCAACTGAACTTATAATAGCAATAGCTAAAAATAATCTTAATAATTTCATCTTTTAGAATTTTAGTTAATTATAATTTTTGCAAATAAACTAAATTTTTATAAAAAACAACAATGTATTTGTAATTATTTTTTTTCATAAGCCGTAAATTTATTAACATTTTCAATTCTTACAATTTTATACAAATCACCTCCTGCAATACTTTGAACTAAATTATTGAATTGTTTCTGATTAATTATATTAGCATCATATTCAATTCTTCCTAATTTTTCTTCAAAACTTACTTTTGCATATTTTACGCCTTCAGTTTTAGAAAGTTTGGACTCAATTAATTTGGCGCAACCAATTTCACAGGTCATTCCTTCAATTTCAATCTCTATCTTTTTAAAGTTTTCAACTTTACTCTTTGTATCTATTTTACCTTTTATATTCTCATTTTCTTTTTGAGATATATTGCATGAGAACATAAACACGCTTAAAAAAAATAGTATACCTATAAATAAATTATGTTTCATAAAAGAAATTAATTTTCAATACAAATGTAATCATTTAAATATTTTAAACGATTTTTGCAATTATTTTAAATATATGACTTAATGAATAACAAACAACTCAGGTGGTTTTTCTTAGTTTTGCTTGCCATTATCTGGGGTAGTTCATTTATTTTAATGAAAAAATCTCTCTTGGGTCTTACACCTATACAAATGGGTGCACTTCGTATTATTTTAACATCTATAACTTTAATGCTTATAAGTTTTAGATCGATTTTTACACTGTCAAAAAAGGAATGGTATTATATTTCTTTAACTGCATTATTAGGTACATTTTTTCCTGCTTTTCTATTTGCATATGCAATCCAGAATATTGATAGTTCTATCGCTTCGATATTAAATTCATTAACACCGCTTAATACATTAATTATTGGTGTCATATTTTTTGGTTTTTCATTTTTAAGAAAACAAATATTCGGAATTATTTTAGGATTGACAGGGGCTGTTTTTTTAATCTATAAAGGAAGCCAGATCAATCCTGATCAAAACTATTATTATGCAGTTTTAATTGTTATTGCTTCAATAGGTTATGCTTTTAATGTGAATATTTTAAAGAAACATTTAGATCATTTAAATGCCTTAACTTTAACAACTGCAAATTTTGTTTTATTGCTAATTCCAACTTTGATTATCTTATGGAAAACTAGTTTTTTTGAATTAGAAATGACAGACACTTTAAAAACTTCACTTTTATATATTGGTATTTTAGCAGTATTTGGAACTGCTTTAGCCAAAACAATCTTTAATAGATTGGTTCAGATTTCATCACCAATATTTTCGAGTTCAGTTACTTATTTGATTCCTTTGGTTGCAATTTTTTGGGGTGTTATAGATGGTGAAAAATTATATTTTAGTCAGTTAATTGCCGGTACAATCATATTAATAGGTATTTATTTAACAAATAAAAGTAAATAGATATTATTACATAATTACAACAATTTAATATGCAGCATTTTATACAAATAAAATAGCGGCTTAATTTGATGTTAAAAAGATTTTCTCAAATTCATAAAAAGATGTATATTTGCACCCTCAAAACCCAGAATGAATTGGGTTTAAAATTAATTTAAAGGTTAAACACTAAATTATGTATGCAATTGTAGAGATAGCAGGGCAGCAATTTAAAGTAGCTAAAGACCAGAAGGTTTTTGTTAACCGTTTACAAAAAGAAGAAGGATCAAAAATTACTTTTGATAATGTTCTTTTAGTTGACGATGGCAAAGTAACCATTGGCGCCCCGGCTATAGAAGGCGCAGCAGTGACTGCCAAAATTTTAAGTCACCTTAAAGGTGATAAAGTAATCGTTTTTAAGAAAAAACGAAGAAAAGGTTACAGAGTAAAGAATGGACATCGCCAGTTTTTATCTGAAATTCAAATTGAAAGTATATCGGTTAACGGTGCAAAAAAACCTGTTAAGAAAAAAGTTGAAGAAGCTAAACCAAAAGTCGAAGTAAAACCAAAGAAAGTAGTTGCTAAAAAAGTTGCTAAAGCTGACGATTTGAAAAAAGTTGAAGGTATTGGGCCAAAAATAGCCGATATTTTTAAAGAAGCTGGAATTGATTCTTTTGCTAAATTAGCAAAAACTGATGTAGCTAAATTAAAAGAGCTACTTGAGGGTGCCGGTTCAAGATATGCATCTAAAGTTCCAGATTCATGGCCAAAACAAGCTAAATTAGCTTCAGAAGGCAAATGGGACGAATTAAAAAAATGGCAAGAAGAAGTAAAAGGTGGGATTGAAAAATAATCTCTTTTTTACAATATTTAATTATTAAAACTTAATATCATGGCACATAAGAAAGGTGTAGGTAGTTCTAAAAACGGTAGAGAATCAGAATCTAAACGCCTTGGCGTGAAGATCTTTGGAGGTCAACAAGCTAATGCTGGTAACATACTGATTCGCCAAAGAGGTACTAAACATCACCCGGGCGAAAATGTTTATATGGGTAAAGATCATACTTTACACGCACAAGTTGATGGTGAGGTTAAATTTACCAAAAAGAAAGATAATAGATCTTATGTTTCGATAGTTCCTAGCGAAGCATAATATTTTTACACAATATTTTAAACCCTTGCAATTTTAGCAAGGGTTTTGTTTTTAAGTAATATTTAAAAGTTACTTTAACCAAAAGTGTTAATTTTTATCAGAAATTATAATATTTAAAGTAAAATAATTTAATGTACAAGCATTAAATATGAAGTAGAATTATTAATTAATAAATTATGAGTTTAAAAAAACAATTTTTAAAAAGTAAAGAAATTTGCAAAGTAACTTTTGCACTTTCAGCTGAAGAAGTAGGTGATGTTAAAAAAGTAAGCGTTGCTGGAGAATTTAATAAATGGAGCAAAACAAAAAATCCACTAAAAAAATTCAAAAATGGAAATTTTAAAACTACAATAGATCTTGAAAAAGGAAAAGAATTCGAATTCAAATATCTAGTTGATGGTAAAACCTGGATGAATGATTCAGAAGCGGATCTATTAGTTTCGAACACTATGGGAACCAAGAATTCTGTTGTTATAACAAAATAAAAAAACTTATTTTAAAAAAAGGTTTGTTCAAATCTTTTTTTAAGAACAAACAGAACTGCCTTTAATGTAATTTTTTAGGCAGTTTTTTTTATTTTAAAATAATATTCATTATTTGATTCGTGAGACTCTAAAAAATTTATTTCCATTTTTTAGTTAGTCGAACCCGCCTGCCGGCGTGGCCAATGTCAATAAGTTAAGCTCAAGATTTTATAAATTATCAATATTTATTTTA
>JAOZVI010000052.1 GCA_029938265.1 Flavobacteriaceae bacterium
CAGTCATGTGCACTTAATTTTCACATAATTTTCACAACAAATAAGTAATATTATTAGTATCATTGCCTATGCAAAAAATATTACCATATATATTTTTCCTCGGTATAATTTTTTCGGTTTTTTCTCAAGAAAATGATACAATAAAAAAAACTGATTCAATTGATCTAATTACTTTAAACCATCTTAAAGGAAGAGTAATTAGCGTTACTAATAAAAAAGCTCTGCAGAGTGCGCATGTTATCAATCTGAATTCAGTTAGGGGTACAATTACAAACGATAATGGACAATTTGAAATTTCAGCAAAACCCAACGATACTATCTTTATTTCCTACATTGGATACCAATCTATTAAATTAAAAATTACAAAGGATCTTTTAAAAGGTAATGAGCTTGAAATTGGTATTCATGAAAAAATTGTAAATATTAATGAAGTAACGATAAAAGCACATAAATTAATTGGTGTTCTAGTTATCGACGCCAAAAATGTACCTGAAGACAAGTATTCTCGTATCTATATCAACGGCTTACCACAAGCTTATGAAACAGGTAAATCATCAAATTCATATAGTTCTGCTATAAATGCAATTTTTAATCCTGTTGATTTTTGGTATAATAAATTAGGTAAAAAGCCTAAAGAATTAAAACGGTTAAAAAAGCTAAAAGAAGGTGATCAAATGCGTAATATGATGGAACAAAAATATAGCCGCGAAGTTATCATGAATTACTTAGATATGAGTAGAAAAGAACTAAATGATCTTTTAACCGAGTGTAATTATTCTACACGTTTTATTGAAAAAGCCAGTGATCTACAAATAGTTGAAGCTTTTCTACAATGTTATGACAACCATAAAGCCATAAAAAAAGGAAGAGTAAAACAAGATATTATTCATTTAAAAGACAGTGTTAATTCTGCTACTTCAAAATACAATTAAGCAACAAAGTTTTTTATGTTAACATTCCGCCATCAACATTTAAAGTTTGACCGGTAATATAAGATGATAGTTCACTTGCTAAAAAAACACAAGCATTTGCCACATCTTCAGGAGTGCCACCTCTTTTTAAAGGGATTGCCTTACGCCATTCATCAACTTGTTTTTCATCAAGTTTTGCAGTCATTTCTGTTTCAATAAAACCAGGAGCTATTGCGTTACAACGAATATTTCGAGATCCTAATTCTAAAGCAACCGATTTTGTAAAACCTAATATTCCTGCTTTAGATGCCGCATAGTTTGCCTGACCTGGATTTCCTTTTAATCCAACCACCGAACTCATATTGATGATCGAACCAATTCTTTGTTTCATCATTGGACGAATAACCGCTTTGGTTAAATTAAAAACCGATTTTAAATTTACTTCAATTACTTTATCAAAATCTTCTTCAGAAATACGCATTAACAAATTATCTTTGGTAATACCGGCATTATTGATCAATATCTCTAACGATCCAAATTCTTCTATAACTTCTTTAACCAATTCCTGAGCAGCATCAAAATCTGCAGCATTTGACTGGTATCCCTTAGCTTTTATACCATGAGTTTCTAATTCTTTTTCTAAGGCTTTAGCTGCTTCAACTGATGCATTAAATGTAAAGGCTACATTTGCGCCTTGTTTGGCAAATTCTTTAGCAATACCTTTTCCAATTCCACGTGATGCTCCTGTTATTAAAGCTGTTTTATTCTTAAGTAAATTCATAAAACTCATTTTTAATTTATAAAAATCAAATATAATAATTTTTGATGCATTGCTTAGAATGAAAATCAAAAAATCTCTCTGCTTTCACAAAAAGATTTGTTTAATCTCAAAAAAGGTTATTCAATTAATTATTCTAATTCTATCTTATATGTTCTATGACATACAACACAATTATTGGTTAATTCAGCTAATTGATTGATCGTTGTTGTGCGGTTAAAATTAACTTTAGCGCTATCAGCTATTGCCTGAAAGATATCATGGCCTTTAAAACCCATCGTTTTGCAAGGAATTGGCGATAATTTCAATAGCCTAATAGGCGTTTCTTGTAAAGAAAGATCTCCTTGTCTTGTTGCTGCTTTCACGATCATATCCGGATCATTTTGAGCTAAACCAATTTGTATTTCATTCATAACTTCTAGATAATCTCTCATTTCATTTAAAACCAATTCCCGTAAATCAGGAGCATATTTTACAACTATTCGATTATCATCTGGTGTTTTAACCAACTCTGTACCTGTAAATAACAATATATAAGCCAGAATTAAGATAATTACGCCAAAGATTATGTTTGTAATGATTAATACTTTTTTAGTAAACATTTAATATAAATTTTGGACAAATATAATATTATTTAGAATGATTAAAAATAATACACTAGAAAAACAAATTATAGTTTGAAATAAAAAATCTGCTTTTCATTTATTTTGAATAGCAGATTCTTATAAACTTATTCTATAGTTTATTTGAATTTTAAATCTTTTAATAATTATTTTAAAATTTCAGCAACTTTTAGTCCAATTTCAGCAGGTGATTCAACTACATAAATTCCATTTTCTCTTAGAATATTCATTTTTGCTTCTGCAGTATCATCTTTTCCACCAACAATTGCACCAGCGTGACCCATAGTTCTACCTGCAGGTGCAGTTTGCCCGGCAATAAAACCAATTACAGGTTTACGATTACCATCGGCTTTGATCCATCGTGCAGCCTCGGCTTCTAACTGCCCTCCAATTTCACCTATCATAACAATAGCATCCGTTTCATCGTCATTCATAAACATTTCAACAGCATCTTTAGTTGTTGTTCCAATAATTGGGTCACCACCAATTCCTATGGCAGTAGAAATACCTAAACCTTGTTTAACAACTTGATCCGCTGCTTCATAAGTTAATGTTCCTGATTTTGAAACAACACCTACTCTACCTTTTTTAAATACAAAACCAGGCATGATACCAACTTTAGCCTCATCAGAAGTAATTACACCCGGACAATTAGGCCCAACCAAACGACAATCTCTTTGATCAATATATGATTTTACTTTTACCATATCAGCTGTTGGAATACCTTCTGTAATACAAATAATCACTTTAATACCGGCATCGGCAGATTCCATTATGGCATCGGCAGCAAACGCAGGTGGTACAAAAATAATTGAAGTATCTGCGCCAACTTCTTTAACAGAATCAGCAACAGTATTAAAAACAGGTTTATCTAAATGAGTTTGACCTCCTTTTCCAGGAGTAACACCGCCAACTACATTGGTGCCATAGTCAATCATTTGTGAAGCGTGAAAAGTACCTTCACTTCCGGTAAATCCTTGTACTATAATTTTTGAATCTTTATTTACTAATACGCTCATTATAATATTATTTAATTATTTATTTCTATTAATTTTTACGATACAAAAGTAAATTAATGAAATGGTTAAATAAAGTTATTTGTCCAATTTTTCAATAATTTTTGGGAGTGCTCTAATATTAGCTATTTCTTTATATTTTTTTCTAGCCTCTCCCGCCGGAGATCCTAAATAAACCTTGTTACCTTCTAAAGATTTTGACACCCCTGATTGTGCTAAAATAACTGCTTTTTTTCCAATAGTAATTCCACTAACAATACCTACTTGACCCCATAAAGTAACTTCATCTTCAATAACTGAACAACCTGCAATACCTACTTGCGAAGCAATTAAACATTTTTTTCCAATTACAGTATCATGAGCAATCTGAACCTGATTGTCAATTTTTGATCCTTTACCTATGGTGGTGTCTCCAGTTACTCCCTTATCAATAGTACAAGCAGAACCAATATCAACATGATCCTCAATAACTACTCTTCCACAGGAAATTAGTTTATCATAACCCTCAGGACGATTTTTGTAATAAAATGCATCTGATCCTAATACTGTTCCGGAATGAATGATTACATTATTACCTATTATACAATTATCGTAAATTGTAACATTGGGATGTATCAAACAATTCTCTCCAATTTCTACATGATTGCCAATAAAAACATTGGGTTGAATAATTGTGTTTTTACCAATTTTAGCGGAATCTGAAATACTGTTAGAAGAAGATTGAAATGGTTTAAAATAAAATGATAATTTATTAAAATCTCTGAATGGATCATCTGATATTAACAAAGCTTTTCCTTCGGGACAATCAACTTTTTTATTGATCATAATTACCGTAGCAGCCGAATTTAGTGCTTTATCATAATATTTTGGATGATCAACAAAAACTACGTCTCCGGTTTCTACAACATGAATTTCATTAATGCCTTTTACAGGAAATATATCATCTCCAATATATTCAGTATCTGTTAATTGTGCTATTTCTTTTAAAGTATAAGTTCTTGGAAATCTCATTAGAAATCTTATTATTTAAATTGGATAGAGTTAGTTTTTAATTGAACAAACACACCTTAGATATTAGTTTTTTACTCTTTCGAGGTAGGAACCTTTTTCTGTATCAATTTTAATCTTATCACCTTCATTGATAAATAATGGTACATTAACCCTGGCTCCGGTTTCAACAGTTGCTGGTTTTGTTGCATTTGTTGCTGTATTACCTTTAACTCCCGGATCAGTTTGTGTAACCTCCAATATAACACTTAAAGGCATATCAACTGCTAAAGGTAATTCATCATCAGCTCTAATAATTATTGTCACAACTTCTCCCTCTTTTAAAAGGTCGGGTGCGTCTAATGCTTCTTTTTGTAAAGTTATTTGATTATAATCACTTGTATTCATAAAGTGAAATGTATCCCCTTCAGGATATAAATATTGATATTTTCGAGTTTCAACCCTAACTTCTTCAATTTTATGACCGGAAGAAAATGTATTATCAATTACTTTTCCTGAAGTTAAACTTTTAAGTTTGGTACGAACAAATGCAGGTCCTTTACCAGGTTTTACGTGCTGAAATTCAATAACTTTAAACGTATCATTATTATAAATAATACAAAGTCCTTTTTTAATATCTGATGTACTTGCCATATTCTTTTTTAAATTTAAAAATTACTGGTATATCCTTTCATAATTCCACGCTGTGATTCTTTAATAAAGGTAATTAATTCATCTCTTTCAGGAGTAGCATCAATTTCAGCCTCTAATATTCGAAGTGCCTGAGTGGTATTATTGTTTTTTTGAAACAAAATTCTATAAATATTCTGAATTTCATTAATTTTATTTGAATCATAACCCCTTCGTCTCAATCCTATGGAATTAATACCTATATAGGATAAAGGTTCTTTGGCTGCTTTTACATAAGGAGGTACATCTTTCCGTACCAATGAGCCTCCTGAGATCATAGCGTGTTTTCCTATATGAATAAATTGATGTACTCCAGTTAAACCACCAATTATTGCATATTCTCCTATTTCAACATGGCCAGCCAGTGTTACAGCATTAACAATAATAACATTATCTTTAATGATACAATCATGAGCAATATGTGCCGTTGCCATAATCAAACAATTATTTCCGATCTCTGTTTTACCATAAGCCTTAGTACCCCTATTGATTGTAGCACATTCTCTAACAGTAGTATTGTCACCAATAATTACTAAAGAGTCTTCTCCTTCATATTTTAGATCTTGGGGTATTGCTGATATTACAGCGCCCGGAAATATTTTACAGTTCTTGCCTATTCTTGCTCCTTCCATTATAGTAACATTAGAACCTATCCAAGTACCTTCGCCAATAATAACATTATTATGAATGGTTGTAAATGGTTCAATTACCACATTAGTTGCTATTTTTGCTCCTGGATGTACGTATGCTAACGGTTGATTCATATATTTTTCTTTGAATTTTTATTTATCGGAATTTCTGACTATTTGCGCCATTAATTCTGCTTCTACTACCAATTTGTCATTTGCATACCCATAAGCCTGCATATGACAAATACCTCTGCGGATTTGTCCTAAAAGAACTGCTTTAAAGATCAAGGTATCTCCCGGCAAAACTTTTTGTTTGAATTTAACATTATTCATTTTCATAAAGTATGTCAAATAATTTTCAGGATCAGGTACTGTACTTAAAACTAAAATACCGCCACATTGTGCCATTGCTTCAACTTGCAAAACACCCGGCATTACAGGTGCATCTGGAAAATGGCCAACAAAAAAAGGTTCATTCATTGATACATTCTTCATCCCTACCACATGTTTATCAGATAACTCCAAAATTCTATCTATCATCAAAAATGGAGGACGATGAGGTAAAATACTCATTATTTTTTGAATATCCATTAATGGCGGCTTACTCAAATCATATTTTGGTACTTTATTTCTCTTTTCTATCTTAACGATCTTGTGTAATTTTTTAGCAAAATTAGTATTGATCTTATGTCCTGGCTTATTAACTATAACTTTTCCTTGCAATCGTGTACCAACCAAAGCTAAATCACCAATTACATCTAACAATTTATGTCGTGCAGCTTCATTTGGCCAATGTAGGGTTAAATTATCTAAAATACCGTTCGGTTTAACTTTTACAATGTCTTTTTTAAATGCTTTACTCAATTTTTTCATTGTATCAGCTGATATCGGTTTATCAACATATACAATAGCATTATTCAAATCTCCTCCTTTAATAAGATCAGCATCCAGCAACATTTCAATTTCGTGTAAAAAACTAAAGGTTCTTGCGTTTGCAATTTCTTTTTTAAAGTCGGATATATTTTTTAGAGTCGCATTTTGAGTGCCTAAAATCTTTGTTTCGAAATCAACCATAGCAGTTATTTCATACTTTTTTGAAGGCATGATCATTATTTCACTTCCGGTTTCTTTATCTTTTAGAGAAATAATTTCTTCTACAATAAAATATTCCCTGTCAGCTTCCTGTTCAACAGTACCTGCTTTTTCTAATGCTTCAATAAAATACTTAGATGATCCATCCATTATTGGTGGTTCAGCAGCATTGAGTTCAATATAGATATTATCTATATCTAAGCCAACAACAGCAGCTATAACGTGTTCAGAAGTATTAATAATAACACCATTTTTTTCAAGATTTGTACCTCTTTTAGTATTATTAACATATATAGCTAATGCTTCTATGGCGGGATGCCCCTCCAAATCAGTTCTTATAAATACAATCCCACAATTTTCAGGTGCAGGTTTAAAAACCATTTCAACTTCAATACCTGTATGTAAACCAACACCTTTTAAAGAAATTTCTTTTTGAATAGTTTTTTGCTTATCATTCATTTTCTTCTTCTTTATTGAGTATTATAGTTTTTTCTAATTTATCTATTCTTTTAGTTATTTTTGATAGATTTTTAAAATGTACATACGATTTGTTATAATCGGCATAGGGCAATGCAGGACTGCCCTGAACAACCGCATCATCCTTTAAATTTCTTCCTATTCCGGATTGAGCTTGAATTTTAACTCTATCACCAATAGTTAGATGTCCAACTATTCCTACCTGACCTCCTATTTGGCAATTTTTACCAATCTTGGTTGAACCTGCCACACCTGTTTGAGCCGCAATTACGGTATTTTCACCAACATCAACATTATGCGCAATTTGTATTTGATTATCTAATTTAGCTCCATTTCTAATATAGGTTGATCCCAAAGTAGCTCTATCAATAGTTGTTGCCGAACCAATATCTACATAATCTTCAATAATTACATTTCCTATCTGAGGTACTTTATGATATTTTCCGTTTTCATCCGGCGTATAACCAAAACCATCACTACCAATAATTACACCACTATGAACAACACATTTCTTCCCAATTTGTGATTCTGAATATATTTTAGTGCCGGCAAATACTATGGTATCATCACCAATTTTTACATTATCACCAATAAACACATTTGGATAGATCTTAACATTATCACCTAATTCTACATTTTCACCGATGTAAGCAAAAGCTCCTATATATAAATGACTGCCTAAAGTTGCAGTTGCATGAATAAAACTTGGTTCTTCTATACCATTCTTATTTAATTTTATTTGGTTGTAATATTCTAATAGTTTTGAAAAAGCTTTATAAGAATCCTCCACTTTAATAAGCGTTACCGAAACCTCCTTTTCAGGAATAAAGCTTTTATTAACAATAATAATAGAAGCTTTAGTTGTGTAAACAAAGGGTTCATACTTTGGATTCGCTAAAAAAGTTAACGAGCCCTTTTTACCTTCTTCAATTTTTGAGAGATTAGAAACTACTTCTTCAGGGTTTCCAGTAATTTCTCCATTTAATATCTGCGAGATTTGTATAGCTGTAAATTTCATTGCTGCAAAAATAGTAAAATTTATAAGTATATTAATTTGTTATTTTGGATAACAAAGAAAATATTTTGTAACTGAATTTGTAAACGATTGTAAATTCAACTCATCAGAAGCCAAAACGATATCAACTTTATCACCGTTTTTCATCAACATTTGAATACCTTTTTCATTGTGCTTGTATGCTTTATTTTTTACTTCCCCCTTAAAAACAAAGTATTGTAAACTGTTTTCATTAATGGGCAATATTTGAGCTGTTTTATTTAATTTTTTTTCAAAATATAAATTTGAAAACTCTTGGTTTTGCATTTCAATTTTGGGTAATTTTCTATTAATTATTGATCTGCTCAAACTCGATAAAATATAATCATTATGATGTGACCATGATTTTAATGCTGATAAAATATCAAAATCATCTAAATTTGAAAAATTAATTAGCGCTTCATTGCTAAAATTCTGTTGCGTAATTTTATTTGAAAGAAAATATTGTAGCGCTACATTCATCGGTAGATCTACTCCTTTTTCTATCAATTCTTTTGCACGTTGTATCGTTTTGACCAACACATATTCAGCGGCTAAACTTGTTTTATGTAAATATACCATCCAATACATCAACCTTCTGGCTACAATAAATTTTTCAACTGAATAAATACCTTTTTCCTCAATTACCAGAGCATCATTTTTAACATTTAACATCGTAATCAATCGCTCAGCATTGATACTTCCTTCAGTCACTCCGGTATAAAAACTATCTCGCTTTAGATAATCTAACCTATCTACATCTAACTGACTGGATATAAGTTGATAAAAATACTTTTTATGATATTCATTTTTAAATATTTGAATTGCAAGAGATAATTTTCCGTCAAATTCATTGTTTAATTTATGCATGAACTGAAGAGAAATATCTTCGTGATCAACTCCGGTTGCAAAACTGTTTTCTAAAGTATGTGAGAATGGTCCGTGACCAATATCATGTAATAAAATTGCAATATAAAGTGCTTCTTCTTCTTCATTACTGATCTCAATATCTTTTAATCGCAAAGTTTCAATAGCTTTTTGCATTAAAAACACACATCCTATAGCATGTTGAAATCTAGTATGATGAGCACCGGGATAAACCAAATACGACAAACCCATTTGTGTTATGCGTCTTAAGCGCTGAAAATAAGGATGTTCAATAATTTTATAAATCAGTGGGTTTTGTATATAAACAAAACCGTAAATCGGGTCATTAAAAATTTCTATTTTTTTCAAATTTATTAATTGTTTTTTGTAATTTTCCAAATCTTAATTCTTCTTTTTAAAGAATTATTTTACAAACAAAAATTAGAGGTCTAATTTAAATAAATTTACATAAACTAGTATGAGTTTAGCGAAAATACTTTGGGTTGATGATGAAATTCAGAATTTAAAACCACATATTTTATTTTTAGAAAAGAAAAATTATGAGGTTATCCCTTGTACAAATGGAGCTGATGCTGTACAAATGGTTAGTGAAGAAAGTTTTGATGTAGTGCTTTTGGATGAGAATATGCCAGGTTTATCCGGATTAGAAACTTTAACCGAAATTAAAGTAATACTACCAAATTTACCAGTGATCATGATCACTAAAAGTGAGGAAGAATATATTATGGAAGAGGCAATTGGTTCAAAAATTGCTGATTATTTAATAAAACCTGTAAATCCTAACCAAATTTTATTAAGTCTAAAAAAGAATTTAGATACAACGCGTCTGGTTTCTCAAAAAACTACTTCAAACTACCAACAGGAATTTCGTAAAATTTCTATGGACATGGCAATGGTCAATACTTTTCAAGATTGGATCGAATTATATAAAAAATTGATTCACTGGGAAATTCAACTAGAATCCATATCTGATATTGGTATGACTGAAATACTGGAAAGTCAAAAAAGCGAAGCTAATTCTCAATTTTATAAATTCATCAAAAAAAACTATGAAGGTTGGTTTCACGGTTATGAAAAACCTATCATGTCGCATACACTTTTCAAAGAGATCATAGTACCTCAAATTGACAAAAAAAATGGCACTTTGTTAGTGGTGATCGATAACTTAAGATATGACCAACTAAAAGTTATAGAACCCATAATTTTTGAATATTTTAAACTTGTTGATGAAACTACTTTTTTTAGTATTCTACCAACAGCAACTCAATATGCCAGAAACGCCATATTTTCAGGTTTAACGCCTTTGGATATGGAAAAAAAATATCCAAATTATTGGAGGAATGATACTGATGAAGGTGGAAAAAACCTCTATGAAAATGAATTTTTGACTGAGCAAATTAAACGCTTGAATTTAAACATTAATCACGAATATTATAAAATTACCAATTTATATAAGGGAAAAGAATTAGCTGCAAATTTTTCCAAAACCAAAGAAAATGACCTTACAGTTGTGGTTTATAACTTTGTTGATATGCTTTCACATTCGCGAACCGAAATGGAAATGATCAAAGAACTGGCAAGTGATGATAAAGCCTATCGCTCATTAACTCTTAGCTGGTTTAAAAACTCACCGCTATTGGAGATTATTCAAAAAGCACAGCAAATGGGCATGAAATTGATCATTACAACTGATCATGGAACCATAAATACAACAAAACCATCTAAGGTAATTGGCGATAAAAATATTAGTTCAAATTTACGTTACAAAACTGGCAAAAGCTTGAGTTTTAACAAAAAAGAGGTGTATGAAGTAAAAAATCCAAAAGATATCTTCTTACCCAAACTAAGTATGAGCAGTTCTTTTATTTTTGCAAAAGAAGATTACTTTTTTGCTTATCCCAATAATTTTAACCATTACGTAAAGTATTATAAAAACACCTATCAACACGGCGGAATTTCTTTAGAAGAAATGATTATACCCTGTATTACATTAGAACCAAAATAATTTCTACAAGAAGTAAATATTCTAACAAATATGTTGTAGTGCTATTTTATTGATTTACTAAAAATTAGTTGAAATTTAATCGAATTTATAACAATTATATAAAAGAAATTCCACAATTTTGTATGACTAAAAAATCTCAATCATGAAAAAACATAATTTTAGTGCAGGACCATGCATTTTACCCAAAGAAGTATTAGAACAAGCTTCAAAAGCAGTTATCAATTTTAACAATATTGATCTATCATTAATTGAAATTTCCCATCGTAGTGCAGATTTTGTTGCCGTTATGGAAAAAGCTCAGAATTTAGTTTTAGAGCTAATGGATCTAAAAGACAAAGGTTATTCTGCCTTATTTTTACAAGGTGGTGCGAGTTTAGAGTTTTTAATGGTACCTTATAATTTGATGAAGGAAAATGGCAAAACAGCATATTTAGATACTGGCGCTTGGAGCTCAAAAGCTATTAAGGAAGCAAAATTATTTGGTGAAACTGAAGTTATTGCTTCTTCAAAAGATAAAAATTACAACTATATTCCTAAAAATTATACCATTCCAAATGATATAGATTATTTGCATATCACTAGTAATAATACTATCTATGGTACACAAATAAAAGATTTTCCAAAAACTGATGCCTTATTGGTTTGTGATATGAGTTCGGATATCTTTTCCAGAAAATTAGATTTCACACAATTTGATCTTATTTATGCAGGAGCTCAAAAAAATATGGGACCTGCCGGTACTACATTGGTAGTTATTAAAAATGATATTTTAGGTAAAACCGGTCGTAAGATACCTTCAATGTTAGATTATCAAATTCATATTTCAAAAGAAAGTATGTTTAACACACCTCCTGTTTTTCCTGTTTACGTATCAATGTTAACACTGCAATGGTTAAAAGATTTGGGAGGTATTGATGCTATCGAAAAGATCAATAATGACAAAGCTGCACTTTTATATGATGAGATTGATAGAAATCCGTTATTTGCAGGTGCTGCCACAAAAGAAGACCGTTCAAATATGAATGTTACATTTTTACTTACTGATGAAAGTAAAAAAGAAAAATTTGATCAAATGTGTAAAGATGCGGGAATAAATGGTGTTAAAGGACATCGTTCAGTTGGTGGTTACAGAGCGAGTATCTATAATGCAATGCCTAAAGAAAGTATTCAGGTATTGGTTGATCTGATGAGAAATTTATAAAAAATAGATGACGCAGGAAATAAAATATAATTTACTAAAACATGCTATTGAAAATCAGATGCCTGCCAATAAATTATTTGGTTTAAAAATAATGGAATTGAAAGAAGGTTATACCAAAATTCACATTCCTTTTAGGGAAGAATTTATTGGTGATTTTATTCAAAAGCGGTGGCACGGAGGTATACAGGCAAGTATAGCCGACTCTGCCGGTGGTATAGTTGCCATGAGCACTATGCAATCTTTTAATGATAAAGTTAGTACAATTGACATAAGAGTTGATTACTTGAATGGTTCTGAACCAAAAGATCTTTTTGCTGAAGCAGAAATTATTAAAAATGGAAATAGAATCATCAAAGCCGATGTTAAATTATATCACAAAAAAGAAAAAATAATTGCCATTGCCAGATGCGCTTTTAGCATCTTAAGAGATTAAAAAATATAAAATATTAAATTTAAAATATAAACCTATGAAAGTTTTAGCAAACGATGGTATTGCAACTCCCGGTGTAGTTGCTTTAGAAAAAGCAGGATTTGAAGTTATTTTAGATAACGTAGCTCAAGAAAAATTAATTGAGTATATCAATGAGAATAAAATTGATGTTTTGTTGGTAAGAAGTGCTACAAAAGTTAGAGAAGATCTAATAGATGCCTGCCCGTCTATTAAGATAATTGGTCGTGGCGGAGTTGGAATGGATAATATTGATGTTGAATACGCAAGAAATAAAGGAGTCAAAGTAATCAATACGCCTGCGGCATCTTCACATTCTGTTGCCGAATTAGTTTTTGCTCATTTATTCGGTATGGTTCGCTTTTTGCACCATTCCAATAAAAATATGCCATTAGAAGGAGATTCGAAATTTAAAGAACTCAAAAAGTCATATGCCAAAGGAATTGAATTAAAAGGTAAAACCATGGGTGTTATTGGTTTTGGCAGAATTGGCCAGGCTACAGCTAAAATTGCAATAGGAGTTGGAATGAAAGTTGTTGCATTTGATCCTTTTATTGATAGTGCTCATTTAGAATTAAATTTTTTCGATGGGCAATCAGTTAGTTTTACAATTGATACTGTTTCAAAAGAAGATGTTTTGAAACAAGCTGATTTTTTAAGTATGCATGTTCCTGCTCAGGATAAATATGTGATTTCAACTAAAGAATTTGATATAATGAAAGATGGTGTAGGCATAATTAATGCTGCAAGAGGTGGAGTTGTTGATGAAATTGCTTTAGTTAAGGCTATTGCCGATGGTAAAGTATCTAATGCTGCATTAGATGTTTTCGAGAAAGAACCAAGTCCGGAAATTCAATTGTTAATGAATGATAAAATTTCATTAACACCTCATATTGGAGGTGCAACCGGTGAAGCTCAAGGTAGGATTGGCACCGAATTGGCATCACAAATTATAGAAATATTGAAATAAATAAAAAACTAATTTTTTTACTCTAAATCCTCAATTGTTCCTTGCTTAAGCTCTGTACCTGTTGAGGATTTTTAAAAATAATTAATTATGGCAATAATAAAACCATTTAAAGGACTTAGACCTCCAAAGAATATCGTAGAAAAAGTAGCATGTTTACCTTATGATGTAATGAATGCTGCTGAAGCTGTAGAAATGGTAACAGATAAACCCGAATCATTATTACATATTACCCGGGCCGAAATTGAATTTGATTCTGAAATCGATCCACACGATGAAATAGTATATGATAGAGCTTTAGAAAATTTTAAAAAATTTCAAAATAAAGGGTTTTTAGTTCAAGACAAAAAAGCTAAGTATTATATTTATGCACAAACCATGAATGGGAAAACCCAGTATGGTATTGTAGGTGCTGCTGCTTGTAAAGATTATGATGATGGTATAATCTTAAAACATGAGTTAACCAGACCAGACAAAGAGGAAGACCGCAGGGTTTTAACTCGTAAACTAAACGCCAATATTGAACCTGTGTTCTTTACTTATCGTGCTGTACCAGAGATTGATGCAATTGTAGAAAATATAGTTTCAAACAATAAAGCAGATTATGATTTCACTGCAGAAGATGGTTTTGGGCATCATTTTTGGGTAATTGATGACACCAAAATAAATTCTACTTTAGAACAATTATTTGCTGAAAAAGTTCCTTTTACTTATGTTGCTGACGGGCATCATAGAACAGCTGCTGCAGCTGGAATTGGTTCAGAACGAAGTGCTGCTAACCCAAATCATACAGGAGATGAAGCCTATAATTATTTTATGGCTGTACATTTTCCTGATCATCAATTACAAATTATTGATTACAATCGTGTGGTTAAAGATCTAAATGGTTTAAGCCT
>JAOZVI010000172.1 GCA_029938265.1 Flavobacteriaceae bacterium
TTACGGATCGCGGCGGAAACAAATTCACTTATCAAGACAACCCCGAATACCGCGATAAGCATTAACGCAACTTCACGCCACAGAAACTGGTTTATGGAAGAATACAATAGAATTCCGATGCCGCCAGCGCCTACAAAACCGAGTACGGTTGACTCCCTGATGTTGATATCCCACCTATAAACAAGCGTGCCATAAATAACCGGCAGGACTTGAGGCAGGACACCGTACAAGAGAACTTGAAGTTTAGAGGCTCCAGTGGCTTCAATCGCTTCTCTGGCACCCTCGTCAATCTCTTCAATTGCTTCGGCAATGAGTTTTCCCATGAAACCTATGGAACGGAAGGTGATGGCCCAGATGCCAGCAACTGGTCCGGGTCCAAAAATAGCGACGAATAAAAGGCCCCATACGATTGTGTTAATGGAACGGGATCCTACCAATATTATCCGTCCGATGAGCCAGGTAGCCGAATTGAAAGTTGTATTGCGTGCCGCAAGAAAGGCGACGGGAAAAGCGATAACATATGTAGCAGCAGTACCGATAGTCGCGATGTGAATCGTCTCAATAAGCGGCATTAAGAGTTGATCTACATAAGCAATATCGGGTGGCCACATGCGGACAATCATATCTTGGGCCTGAATATGCGCATCCAGAAAATAGAACCACTGAATATCCAGGTTACTTAGTGACCATACAACAAGAAACACTATACCGACATACCATGCATATCGAGTGAGTGTCTCACGGGGGCTGAATCGGCGCCAAATAAGATCGTTATGTTTAGAGGTGAAATTTTTCCCCATCACCTTAACTGACTCCTTACCCAGTTGGAGAAAAACTCACCCAGAAAAACCAGCGACATAATTGTTAACAGGATTGCCATGCTGAAATCGTAATCATAGCGGCTGAATGAGGCTGCAAGAACCTGGCCGATACCACCTGCTCCGACGATACCAACTACTGTTGAGTGACGGATATTGGCATCCAGCCGGTAAATGGACACACCGAGATAACGCGGCAGAGCCTGTGGCGAGATGCAGTAATTTAAAAACTGAAAGAAACCGGCACCGGTAGCTCGAACCGCCTCAAGCTGACCTGACGGCATATTTTCGATGTCTTCGGCCAGCATTTTCGAAATAAAGCTGGTGCTGGCTACGGTAAGGGTAAGCACACCGGCTACGGGGCCAAAGCCGAAAATTTTCACAAAAAATATTGCAATAATAATTTCGTGAAAGGTTCTGGAAAGAATAATAACTGCACGTGCAGCCAGATATATCGGTTTTGGGGCAAGATTGGTCGCCCCGCAGATACCCACAGGAATCGCAAGAATCATACCGAAAAAACTCGCTGCCAAAGCCATCTGAACGCTTTCAATGGTACCCCTTAGCAGAAGCTGCCATCGAGAAAAATCCGGTGGAAACATATGCGCCAGAATGTTTGCCGCACGTGGGAATCCCTTACCGACTCGAACCCAGTCAATATCAAGACTGCTCATCGACCAGAAGAGATAGATAATTCCGGCAATGACCAGGGCCTGACGGATGACTGGATTGTCAATTATCCGGATCCTGTGCCATTCCGGTAGTTTTTTCATACCGTTTACAGACGAATCGTTCACTCTGCTCCGACCTCGTTTTCCTCTTCAATTTTGCGAATCGTGGAGCTCCAGTCTTCTTCACCGTAAATGTCGGTCAGAACCTGTTCGGTAATCTGCCTGGTCGAACCGTCAAAAACAATTTTCCCGGCGGTAAGACCGATAATTCGATCGCAAAAGGCTTGCGCAAGGCCAACGTCGTGAATGTTTACCAGGGCTGGCATGCCCCGTTCGTGCGCCAGTTCTACGATGAGGCGCATAATCTGACGAGATGTTTTAGGATCCAGACTCGCCGTTGGTTCATCAACCAACAACAGATCCGGTTGCTGCATCAGAGCCCTTGAAATACCGACCCGTTGCCTCTCCCCCCCCGACAGGGCATCCGCCCGTGTATTCTGATAACCGGAGAGCCCAACACGTTCAAGGAGCTCGAATGCGTCTGCAAAATCCTTCTTGGAAAATTTTCTGCGGTACGATGTCCAGAAGCCAACATAGCCCAGGCGTCCGGAAAGCAAGTTTTCCATAACGGTCAGGCGTTCAACCAGATTGTATTCCTGAAAAATCATGCCCATCTGTCTCCGCGCTCTGCGCAATTGGCGACTGTTCAAAGAGAGGATATCAGTGTTACCGAGGAGAACCTCTCCGGACGAAGCTTCAACAAGTCGGTTAATGCAACGGATAAGTGTGCTCTTACCTGCACCGGATGGGCCGATAATCGCAACAACTTGGGGCTTGTCTACAGTGAAACTTACCCCTTCCAGAGCCTTGGTGCCTGTCGGGTACGTTTTCGTAAGATCAGTGATTTTCAGAATAATAGACAAGGGCTTTCCTGTTATTTATTTCTTCTTCTTTTTCTTCTTTTTCTTGGTCTTCAGAGCGCTCAGGGAATCCTGTGAATAAACAACCCCGTTTTCCTTCTGGATTGTGCGGATGACTTCCCAGCGTTTCAAATAATCAACAGGAATAAAAGCATCTGCACGTTTACCGAAATCCTTTTCAAGCCCTGAACCGGTCCAGTCGAAGGTCAGAAATGCTTCGCGAATTTTTTCCTGTAATTCCGGTTTCAAATTATAAATGTATCCGTAGGAGGTTGGGGGGAATTGATCTGATTCCCAAATGATTCGAACATCAGAGGGGTCAAATATTTCCCTCTCAATCATCCGCTGCATTACTGTGGACGCAACGGGAGCAGCATCATAGTCCCCGTTTACAACACCCATGATGGAGTTGTCATGCTTTCCTGAATAAATGACCTCATAGTCTTCATCGGGCACGACCCCCATATCTTTAAATAACGCTCTCGGTGCCTGGTTCCCTGAATTGGATGATGGTGTCACGTGGGCGACCTTTTTGCCTTTAAGATCCTGAATCGTCTTAATGTCGGAATCCTTATGGGTAATCAACCAAAGCTTATAGCCGCGGAACGAACCGTCCCTGTGTCCCATCATGGCAACGGGATGAAACCCACCCAGATTTACGCCGTAAACCGTAGCACCGGCAGAAAAACCGGAAACGTGAAGGCGTCCGGAGCGCATGGCCTCGACCTGAGCTGCGTAGGACTCAGGCCCATACCACTTGACACGCTTACCGGTTTTTTTTGCAATGTATTCCATAAGCTCAATGAAAACATTTTCGTAAACCGATGGGTCTTCTACTGCGGTATAAGAAAAAATGAGGGTACCGGGATCCAGTAACAGTTTTTTATCTGTTGGTGTATCTGCAAGCAGATCCCCGTTTTCATCGCAAAAGCGATTATTCAGATCGCCACGGTTTGTACAATCTGCAGCACTTAGCGGGCCGGAAAGGCCAATAAGAAAGATGATTGAAAGAAACCCATTGAAGAACAGTTTTAAAGGGATGTTTTTTTGCATGGAGCTCTCCTTTCGTGGATGGTTGGCGATTCATATCAGATTAGAACAACCAATTGAAACGTGACGAGTAGAGTGAATTAAAGAATAATCTGAAATGAATCATTTAAGATCGCATGGAACATCACTAACCCCGATAAACGGGATAAGTACCTTGGAGATATGATTATGTCTATAATTTAAAAAGATGTTTTCCAGTTTCTTGTTCTTTATCACAGGGTTTCAGGAGTAAGGTACTAATTCCATTTTCAAAAAAATAATCGGTTCCGCAAGAAGTTAAAATTTGGACTTCATCTAACGGAGTTTTAAACATTCAAGATAAAACTGAATACTGTTATCTTGGCCCAGGAGAATGGGGGAAGTTAACTGGTCCTTTAAGAGGAGCTCCTCGGAGAAGAAAAATTCATCCCCATTGAAATAACGTGCAACACCACCATTTCGATACAACATTGCGACACCGGCAGCAAGATCCCAGATATAAACGTTGCTGACTATGGCAACATCAGCACCGCCGGTTGCAACATAACAAATGTGGGCTTCGGTTGATCCAAAACACCTGATTTTGCCGGGATAATCTGGGCTGATGTTAAATAGTTTGTGAGAGCGGGAAACCGTCAGAAGGAGTGATTCCCTTTGACCATTGTTAAAAGGTTTTATTTGCGTTGTTGAATCATTCAGGTAAACAGGTCCATCTGTTTCAGTATAATAGAGATCATCTGTTGCAGGCATATAGAAAAATCCGGC
>JAOZVI010000053.1:0-1675 GCA_029938265.1 Flavobacteriaceae bacterium
TGGAAAATGCAATTAAAGCATTTAACAGTATGGAAACCGAAAGTGTTCCGTCTTATTCTATATGGAGAGTAATGAAAGAGATGAATAGTCCGGAAATGAAAAAAGCACTCGGTTTTGGTATTACATTTATGAAAAATGTATCAAAAGACGTAACAATAAAAGAAGAATAATTATTAATTTAAACAACAAACATTATGGCTGAAAAAACAATAGCTGGAGTACAAGTAAACGTTACAGATGACGGATATCTAGAAGATATGTCGCAATGGAATGAAGATATTGCAAAAGAGATAGCAAGCGGATTAGGTATCGAATTAACTGATAAACATTTTGAAGTATTAAATTATTTACGTGAAAAAACTGAAGCTGGTGAAGCTTTATCTATCAGAAAAGTTGGTAAATCCGGTATCGTTGATATTAAAGAATTATATAAGTTATTCCCTAAAGGGCCTTTAAAATTTTCTTCTAAAATAGCAGGGATTCCTAAACCAACAAGTTGTGTATAATTTATTAAAATTTTAATCTTTAATTATGGATAAAAAAGAAAAAAAACCTTTAGAAAAAGTCTGTATGATCTGTGCTAAAGGAAGTTTAGAAGATGTTTATGCAACTTTAGTAATGGCTAATGGTGCTGTTATGGAAGGTATAGAAACGCATGTGTTTTTTACTTTCTTCGGACTTGATGGTATTACGAAAGATCGAATGTTAAGCCTTCATACCGCAACAACCGGAAATCCGGCTATGCGTATGCCTGGTGGATTACCATTCCCTACAATGTTAGGTGGATTACCAGGTGTAGAATCCGGTGTTTCTAAAATGATGAGAAGCCAAATGGAAGATCTGGATATGCCTCCTGTTGATGAATTTTTAGAAATGATCACAGCTGGTGGCGGTACTATTTACGCATGTAAACTTGCTGTTGATATGTTTAAATTGACCAAAGATGATCTATGGGATGATGTAGATTCTATTCTTACTATTGGAGAGTTTTATGAACTTTGTGATGGTGATAGAACTCAGATTATTTTTACATAATATATATTTTCTAATAAAAAAAAGCTGTAATTCTAATCATTGCAGCTTTTTTTTGTTTTTGTCATTTGGTACATAAACTTTGGTTTTGCCTATCCTTTATAAATATAATTCATTATTATTTGTCTGACCAAACTGCAAGTTCGTTTCCTGATGGGTCAATAAAATGAAATCTTCGCCCACCCGGAAAGGAAAAAATATCTTTTACGATTTTTCCGCTAGCCTCGATAATTTTATTTTTTATCAAGTCAAGATTTTTATGATACAAAACCACCAGTACACCATTTATAATTTCATTTTCAGTTTTTTCAAATCCACCCACAAGTCCACTATTTGAAAAAGCGATATAAGTTGGTCCATAATCTGTAAAGGTCCAATCAAAAGATTGGATATAAAATTTCTTTATTTTATCAAGGTCTTTGGCTTTGAATTCAATGTAATTGATGTGATTGTCTTTTATACTCATTTTAAAAGGATTAATTTAATATTTGTCTTTTTTATTTTGAAGAGCTGGATTTGAGTTTTTCTAATTTACTCTTAGTGAATTTTCCTGTACAAAATTCATCTAAAATTTTTAATTTGAAAGGTTCGCTATAACGTCTGGTTACTTTGTTGTTTTTATACAAAACTGTTTAGAATTATG
>JAOZVI010000053.1:1775-14322 GCA_029938265.1 Flavobacteriaceae bacterium
AACCATTAAGAAAATAAAGAATTATTATTTGTTTTTTCTAGCTTGCTTACGCTGCTCTTTTTCTAGTTTTCTTTGCTCTTTAGCCGCTTCTTTTTTAGCTTGTTTTTGCTCTGGAGTCAAATGTAAATCAACAATTTGACCTGAATAGTCCAAAGAATCTTTATCTATCGTATTAACGCCAACATTTTCTCCTCCTGCTGCTGCTTTTTGTTGGGCATATTGAACGATCTCTTCTTCACTTATCCAACCTCCACCTAATGATTTGTATAAACTGACGTAAGCATTTAAAAGTTCTTGGTAATTTTCAGAATAAGATAATTTCGCTTCAAATTCCTGTCGCTGGTTTTCAATTACTTCTAAATAACTGGTTACACCTTGATAATACCGCTGTCTTGATAAATAACTCGCATTGCTTGCTGCAATTACGATGGTATTATTCGCCGTTAACGCTTCTCTTAAAGTTGACATTTCTATTAATGAATTATCAACTTCCATCAACGCTGTTAATACTGTATTTTCATAAGTCAATAAAGATTGTTTTGCTTTTTCTCTTTCCATATCAACTCTTCTAACATTTTTACCCCATTCAAATAACGGTCCTAACAAACTCGCACCGGCACTCCACCCCAGGCCATTGGAAACCAAATTAGATAAATCATTACTACCCAAACCCAACAAACCTGTTAAACTAATGGATGGGAAACGCATTGCCTGTGCTACGCCAATTCTGGCATTCTGACTTCTATATAATTGTTCAGATTGTAAAATATCTGGTCTGCGTTGTAATATTTCTGAAGGTATTCCTGTAGGAATAGTATCTGGCAAAACATAATCTTGCAAACTCTTTAATGTCGGTACAGCATCAGGATTTTTACCAAGTAAAATACTTAAATTATGTTCAGTAAATGCTATTGCGCGTTTAAAATTCGGAATAGCTAATTGCGTGATCGCCTTTTGAATTTCAGCTTGATTCACATCAATTATATGCGTATAACCATGATCAAATCTCGCCTGAATAATTTGTAAAGTACTATCTCTTAGTGCTAATGTGCTTTCAGAAATCTGTAAACGGGCTTTATAATCGATCAATTGAAAATAATTGGTTGCAACTTCACTGATCAATGCTATTTCAATCGCTCTTTTACCATAAAATGAAGCTAGTAATTCAGCTTGCGCAGATTCAGTGCTTCGTCTATATTTTCCCCAAAAATCAAGTTCCCAATTTACAACAGCCGAAGCTCCAAATGATTGTGCAGCATCATCCAAATGTAAATTATTTAACATTGTTGATTTACCTGCATTAGCACTGATTCCAAATTTAGGTCCATAATCTGCTTTATTATAACCAACATTTGCTCTTGCCTGTTCAATTCTGCTTGCAGCAATTAAAACATTTTTATTTTCACGTAATGCGGTAACAATTAAAGTATCTAAGACTGGGTCGTTAAAAATTTCCCACCATTTTAAATTGATAATACTATCCGTTTTGTTAGATGTATATCTAAAATTTTGTTGTGTTTGATCTTCTGGTTTGTGATAATTTGGTCCTACCGCACATGCCTGAATTAACATTGAAATAATCAAAACTACTATATACTTATTTAGATCCTTTTTCATTATTCAGTATTTGACGATTCTAATTGCGTTAATTTCTCCAGATCTCTTTTCTTTTCATACCCTGCTATTTTACCAATAAAAACAAAAAGCATAGGGTACATAAACACGCCTAAAAATGTAGCGATACCCATACCTCCTAATAATGCAACACCCATAACTTTTCTTGCCTCTGCGCCTGAACCTGAAGCTATTACTAGCGGAAATACACCTAAAATAAAAGAAAATGCAGTCATTAAAATGGGTCTGAATCTTTCTTTTGCCGCTTCCATTGCTGCTTCAACCAATGTCGCTCCATTTTTAAATTCATCAATTGCAAACTCAACGATCAATATGGCATTTTTTGCAGCCATACCAATTAGCATCACAAAGGAGACTTGAGCGAATATATTATTTTCAAATGTTGGACTTATCAACCTACCAATCCAAAGTGCAAATAAAGCGCCAAAAATAGCAAATGGTGTTCCTAATAAAATTGAAAATGGTAAAGACCAACTTTCATATTGGGCTGCTAAGATTAGAAAAACAAATACCAATGAAAATGTTAGAATCACTCCCAATGAACCCGAAGCTTTTTCTTCTTGAAAAGACATCGCATTCCATGCATAACCCATGTCATGAGGCAACACCTCTTCAGCTACTTCTCTCAAGGCCTCTCTAGCTTGATCAGAAGTAAACCCTTCAGCTGGTGCTCCGGTAACTTCAACCGATCTGTAAAGATTAAACCTTGTAGTATAATCAGGACCAGAAATTGGTTTGATGGTTGTTAATGTAGATAACGGAACCATATCTCCTTGATTATTTTTAATAAAGAATTTATTAATTCCTGATTCATCAACTCGATATTCAGGTTCTGCCTGAATGTATGTTTTATACAATCTGCCAAATCGGGTAAAATCATTTACGTAAGCTCCTCCCATAAAGGCACCAACTGTGGTATATAAGTCACTTAACTTAATTCCCAGTTTTAATGCTTTCTCCTTATCAATATCCATAAATCGCTGTGGTACTGTGGCTTGAAAAGTAGTTCTTGCACTGCCAATTTCGGGTCGTTCATTTGCAGCTTTAATAAATTTCATTGTATTTTCTGAGAGATATTCTGGTGTATTACCAGCCTTATCCTGAATCATAATACTATAACCAGAACCATTTCCTAATCCTGGAATTGCCGGAGGTCCAAAAGCAAAAGCTTGTGCATCTTTTATACTAATTGCTAATTTTTTATTCACATTTGCAATAATCTCTTCCGCTGTTAAATCTCTTTCGGACCAATCTTTTAAAGAAACAAATAAAAACCCGGTGTTTGAAGTCATTGCACCAGATAGTATGCTATAACCGGTTGCAGTTGTAATGAATTCAATTTCAGGAATTTCTTTAAGTAAATTTTCTATATCTTGGGTAACAACATCTGATCTTTGAATAGAAGCTGCATTGGGTAATTGCACATTAACAAAGAAATAACCCATGTCTTCCTCTGGAATAAAACCACCGGGAACCAAGCTGCCAAATATTCCCACACCAATTGACATGATGATAATAAAAACCACACTACGCTTTATTTTTCTTGTAACAATACTTGCAAAACTCATATAAGATTCTGTGGTTTTGTCCATCCCTTTATTGAATTTTCCAAAGAACCACCCCAGCGGACCTTTATATGGTTTAGGTTCTTTTAATAATAAAGAACATAATGCCGGACTTAATGATAAGGCATTCACCGAAGACACCAATACTGAAACAACTATGGTAATTGCGAACTGTTGATATAAAAGTCCTGTAATTCCAGCCATTCCGGCAACGGGAATAAAAACCGCAACCATAACAAAAGTAGTTGCAATAATTGGTGCTGTCACCTTTGACATGGCATCTAAGGTTGCCTCTTTGGCAGTCATACCTTTAGCAATGTTAACCTGAACTGCTTCAACCACCACAATGGCATCATCAACTACAATTCCAATTGCCAATACCAAGCCTAATAAGGATAATACATTAATAGTAAATCCTAATCCCGGAAAAAATATAAATGCACCAATAAGAGATACAGGAATTGCAAGTGTTGGTATTAAAGTAGCCCTCCAATCTTGAATAAAGATAAAAACTACCAATATCACTAATATCAGGGCGATAACTAAAGTAACTGTTATATCTTTTATACCAGCTTCAATTGCTCTGGTGGTATCTAAAGAAACATCATATTTAATACTTTCAGGGAAACTTTTTGAAATCTCTTCCATTTCTTCATTAACCTTTGCAGCTAACTCCAACCCGTTAGAACCTGGTGCCTGATACAAGGCGATAATAGCTGTTGTTTCACCATTTACACGAGGAATCATATTATAAGTTTCAACACCTAAATTAATCGTTGCTACATCTTTCAGTTTTATTTGTGACCCATCACTTTGTGTTCTTACTACAATTTCACCAAAAGCTTCTTTAGAATTGAATCGCTCAGGTAAACGTACCGTATAAGTAAATTCTGTTCCTGGCGGAGCAGGTTCTGCACCAAATTTACCACCTGGAACAATTATGTTTTGCTCGTTAATTGCATTAATTATTTCAGGAACTGTAAGTGATAATTGTGATAATCGGTCAGGTTTTACCCAAATTCTCATGGAGTAATCAGATGCACCAAGTACATTCACACTACCAATTCCTTTTATCCTTGACAATTGATCTTTTATATTTATTAAAGCATAATTACCCAAAAAATCTTTATCATATCTGCCATCAGAAGTTATTGCAACAAGCATTAATATATTAGGTAGAGATTTCTCAGTAGTTACACCTAATTTTGTTACTGATGCTGGTAGTTTTGCAGAAGCTGCTGACACTTTATTTTGACTCAAAACTGTATTCATATCAGGGTCTGTTCCAACATCAAATGATATTTGGATATTCATAGATCCATCATTGGCATTGGTAGATTTCATGTAGATCATGTTATCCACTCCATTGATCTGCTGCTCTAATGGAGTTGCAACAGATTCTTCTACATTTATTGCATTTGCACCTGTATAATTCGCTCTAACCTGAACAATTGGTGGAGTAAGATTAGGATATTGTTCAATTGGCAAACCTATTAAAGCCACAGTTCCCATAATAACAATCACAATAGCAATAACAATAGCTACGATAGGGCGGTGTACAAAAAAGTTTCCTTTATTTTCAGCCATGTCTATTTGTTTATTATTGTTTGACTTTCAAATTCGGTTACTTCAGGTATCACTTCCATTCCTGATTTTACCTTTTGCAAGCCTTCTAAAACAACTTTATCATTATTTTGCAATCCTTCTTTAACAATCCAGTAATCTCCTATTTTATTACCAATTTTGATTTGTTTTGCTTCAACTTTATTTTCGGCATTAACAATAAATACTGAGTATTGACCTTGCAACTCTGTAACACATTTTTGAGGCACCAATAATGCCCCCTTTTCTTCTTTTACTCTTGCTTTTACTCTTGCAAACTGACCGGGCCGAATAAATCCATTTGGATTTGGAAATGTGGCTTGTAATAAAATAGTTCCTGTAGAAGGGTTTACATTTCTGTCAATAAAATCAATAATTCCTTTATGTTCATATACAGATCCATCAGATAAAATTAACTCTAACTCTATTTTTACATTATTTGTTTGAATACTATGGTTATGATTTTTAATATATTCTTTTGCTACTGATATATATTCATTTTCAGAAAGAAAAAAATGTACTCTTACAGTATTAATTTTAGATACCGTATTTAAAATAACTGGGTTTGGATTTTTTCCAACAAATTCACCTTCTCTTGCCAATGTCTTACCAATTATACCATCTATTGGGGCATACAATTTGGTATAACCCAAATTTATTTGAGCTATACGTAAATTAGCATTAGCGGCTTCTAAAGAAGAAACTGCAGCATCTCTTTGTGCCTGTGATATATCTAGGTCACGCTTACTTACCGCATTCATTTCAGCAAGCGGCTTTACCCTACTTAAATCACTTTCTGTTTGAATAAGCATTGTTTTTGCTTGTGAAACCATACTTTGTTGTGCTGCAACAGCCTCTTGAAATGGATCAGAATCAATCGTATATAAAAGCTGACCTTTTTTTACTTTACTTCCTTCCACAAAGGATATTTTCTCTAAAAACCCTTCTACTCTGGCTCTAATAGGTATGTCCTTTTCGCCATAAACTTGCCCAACAAATTCTTTATAAATTGGAACATCTTGTGCTTTAATTTCAAAAACTTTAGTTTTTTGTGGTGGTAGTTGTTTCTTTACTTCTTCTTTTTTACAAGATAAAAAAATTATAAAAGGTAGTATTAGAAGTATCATTTTTATTTTCATATAGCAGTATATTTATTATTATACTTTTAGATTGTAAATATACGTAAAACAAGTGATTTTTATCCTTAATTAAATTTAGTGAATTTCCATTATTCAATTACTACGGAGCAAAACAATCCATTCTTTCATTTTCTTCTTATTAAACAAACATGATAAATTAAATTTTCTTACTTTTATGTTTTATTCTTATTTATTTAAATCAATTATCGATGAAACAAAATGAATCAAACAAATTTTCAAGAAGATCATTTGTACAAACCTCCTTATTAGGTGCTGCCGGATTAACAATTTTACCAAGTTTTAAATTTTTTAAACCCAGCGACTCAATAAACCTTGGTTTTATAGGTCTCGGTAGACAAGCAATGTTTTTATTAGATGGCTTTATAAATATAGAAGGTGTAAAAGTTTTGGCATCTGCTGATGTTTATGAGGTCAAAAATCAAAGGTTTAAACAAAGAGTTGTAAAACATTATAAAAAGAAAGGAACCAGCGTTGATGTAAAAACCTATGAAAAGTATCAGGATCTCTTGGCAAGAACTGATATTGATGCAGTTGTAATTGCAGTTCCTGATCACTGGCATGCTTTAATTGCCATTGATGCTTTAAAAGCCGGAAAAGATGTTTATCTTGAAAAACCTCTAACGTTCACAATTCAGGAAGGAAAAGTTCTTCGGCAAACGGTTAGAAAGCACAATAGAATTCTTGGAGTTGGCAGTCAGCAAAGATCTGATCCTAGCTTCCAGCATGCAGTGAAACTTGTTCAGGATGGTAAATTGGGAGTAATTGAAAAAGTATTTGCCTATGTTGGAGGACCTCCAAAACCTTATGATCTTCCAAGAGAGATCTTACCTAAAGATCTAAACTGGGATCTTTGGCTGGGACCAAACCCATATGTACATTATAATCCTGAGTTAAATCCCCCAATCTCTCTTAACCCCAATGTAGACGAAAAATTTTGGGGAGGTTGGAGATGGTATAAAGAAATGGGCGGTGGTTTTACAACCGACTGGGGAGCGCATATGTTTGATATTGGCCAATGGGGTCTTGGCATGGATAAAAGCGGTCCTGTAGAGATTATTCCTGCCGGGTATAAAAATCATAAGTTCCTTACATACAAATACAAAAATGGGGTTATTATGTCAGAGGAGCCATTTGATAAAGGCAATACAAAAGGTGTTAAATTCCAGGGAAAAGATGGCTGGATAGAAGTTTCCAGAGGGCATTTCAAAGCATCACAAAAATCATTTGAACCAAATTTTAAAAAAGATTCCGGTCCCTACGAAACCAAAATACCTCATCAGATCAATTTTATTGATGCAGTGAGAAATAGAAAAGATCCTGTTGTTCCTGTAGAAATTGGTCACCGTTCCTGCACTGTTTGTACACTGGGTAATATCTCTTATGATTTGGGAAGACCTATCAAATGGAATCCCGTTACAGAAGAATTTATCAATGATGAACAAGCAGATCTTTATATGCACAGAGAATATAGAAAAGGATACGAGCTACCTTCTTTATAACCTATCATGTAACTAAACCAATTTTTGACAATTAAGAAGATGGATTTGGATTAGCTTATAAAAAAGACATTAATAATAGTAATATCGAACAAACCTACCGGTAAGCAGGTTTGTTTGGTTTTTATATATGATTTAATCAACAAAAAAAAGGAATAGTCATTTACCAAGGTGAAAGATAAAAAAATTACTCTGTCAGTCTTATATACCCATAAGTACCATTTTGTTTTAAAATTAGCACGTTGATATATTCTTTATTTTGATATGTTCTCAATAATTTTTCAACATCCTCTTCATTTTTAACTTTTTGATCTTCAACAGCTAAAATATAATCACCATTTTTAATACCATATTTTTGTTTTAAAGTATTATTGGTTAAATTAACAATAATAACTCCATAATTAATATTATGTTTTTTGGCATCCCTTTGCGGAATTGATTCTAATTCACCAAAATAATAACTTGAATAATCACTTTTTCCAAATTCTACTTTACCAAACTGATTCTTTAATTTTACATCAAAGTCTCTGTTTTCTTCATTTCTAATGACCGTTACTTTAATTTGATCTCCCGGACGTTTGGAGCCTAAAAATCCTTGAAGATCGGAAAATTTATTAATAGCTACATTATCAATTTTAACAATGATATCCTTATCTTCTAATCCGGCTTCATAAGCTGCTCCCTGTTCGATCACACGTGTAATAATTACGCCTTGAGAAGAAGAAACTCCATATTTTTCAGCTTTTTCACTATTTAGATCATCAAAATTAATCCCTAAATAAGCACGTTGAACATTACCATATTCTAAAATATCTTCGATAACTTTTTTAGAGATATTTGAAGGTACCGCAAACGAATATCCAATATAGCTACCTGTTTGTGAAGATATTGCTGTATTAATACCAATCAATTCACCACGCGTATTGACCAAAGCACCTCCACTGTTACCCGGATTAACAGCAGCATCAGTTTGAATAAAAGATTCTATACGATTTGAATTACCCAACATATTGATGTCTCTAGCTTTAGCACTTACAATTCCGGCAGTAACCGTTGATGTTAAATTATAAGGGTTGCCAACAGCCAAGACCCACTCGCCTACTTTTAAATTATTTGAATCGCCAAAAGGCAAAAAAGGTAGTTCAGTAGCAATAATTTTAATCAATGCAATATCTGTACTTTTATCAACACCTATAATCTCAGCTTCATATGTTGTTTTATTATTTAAGGTCACTTCAATTTTTTTTGCACCACTTATTACATGATTGTTGGTAATGATATAGCCATCGGGTGAAATGATCACTCCCGAACCGGTTCCCACAACCATCTGACCTTTTTGTTCAGACTGACCGTAAAAAAATTCATATAAAGGATTCGAAGGTGCCGTTGAAACATTCTTAACATGGACAACAGCATGGATAGTTTTTTCAGCTATGTCAGTAAAATCCATATTACCGGATGCAAAATTCCTTTGATCATAATTTGTTGGAATTACAACGGGTATATTATTATTAGTAATTGGATTATCATCTGATCTATCAAAAAATACTAAGTAAGCACCTAAAGTTAGGGCACCTCCTAAGGCAGATACTAAAATTAAATTAATTATTTTTTTCATTTTCTTAAGTTTTAACATTCAAAATTAATGGAATATTCTAAATAAAATAGCACTTTAACGATACTTTAACAGCCTTGGTTTCACATAATAATTGTTACATTTGTACTATGAAGCAATCATTTTATAAATATCAGGGAACAGGAAATGATTTTATTGTTTTTGATAATCGTAATGATTCTTTCCCAAAAAATAATAAAGTTCTTATCAAAAATTTGTGCCATAGGAAATTTGGCATAGGTGCAGATGGACTATTGCTTCTTGAAACATCAAAAGACTTTGATTTTAAAATGGTTTATTTTAATGCTGATGGAAATGAAGGAACTATGTGTGGAAATGGTGGTAGGTGTATTGTTGTTTTTGCCAAAAAGTTAAAAATAATCGACTCAGAAACTAGTTTTGAAGCAATTGATGGTATCCATCAGGCAACAATATTTAATGATATTGTAAGCTTAAAAATGAATAATGTAAATTCAATTGAAGATCATAAAGATCATATTTTTCTAAATACAGGCTCACCTCATCATGTTGAGTTTTTGGATGAAGTTTCAACAATTGATGTATTAAAAAAAGGAAAAGAAATTAGATATGGAAGTCCGTATTTTGAAAAAGGAACCAATGTTAATTTTGTTCAGCAAATTAAACCTGATACTTATAAAGTTAGAACTTATGAAAGGGGTGTAGAAAATGAGACATTGAGTTGCGGAACAGGTGTTACAGCTGTTGCAATTGCCGCTGATTATTCACAAAGATCAAATTCAAAAAAAATTAAATTACAAACAATTGGAGGTAATTTAGAGGTCAGTTTTCAAAATGATAAGAATTCATATAAACATATCACATTAAAAGGACCAGCAACTTTTGTTTTTAAAGGATCAGTTGAAATATAGATATGCAAGCACTTCAAAATGATATTATTAAACTAAGAGCATTGGAGCCTGAAGATTTAGATTTTTTGTTTAAAACAGAAAATAATAGCAATTTTTGGGAAGTCAGCAGTACGCAAACACCTTTCTCAAAGCATGTTTTAAAACAATATTTAGCCAATGCTCATTTAGATATTTATGAAGCAAAACAATTGAGGTTGCTCATCGTTAAAAAAGATATTGACGAAGCAATTGGTATGATCGATCTGTTTGATTATAATCCACAGCACAAAAGAGCCGGAATTGGCATCTTAATTTTAAACAAATATCAAAACAAAGGTTATGCAACACAGGCAATGCAATTATTCATCAATTATACCTTTACATATCTGAATCTACATCAAATTTATGCTAATGTACCTATAGATAATCACCAAAGCATAAACTTGTTTAAAAAATTAAATTTTATCCAAACAGGTCTCAAAAAACAGTGGATCAAAAAAAATGAAGATTATAAAGATGCTATTTTTTTTCAAATTATTAAACCAAAAAATATAAATGAAGTTTAAAAGAATTATTACCATAACACTATTATTATTTTTGATTATTGGAAGTATTATTGCTTTTAAGTATTACAATATGATCAAGGGTGATAATGTTATACAAGATGCTTATATTTATATTCCAACAAATAGTAATTTTACTAAGGTTCAAGAACTTATCAATCCTTATTTAAATGATCAAAAGAGCTTTGTCTGGGTTGCCGAAAAGAAGAATTATCCCAATAAAGTAAGGGCAGGTAAGTATAAGATTCAAAAAGGAATGAGCAATGAAAAATTAGTTGATCAATTACGTGGAGGCGAACCCGAAACCATAAAACTCACTTTTAACAATCAGGACACTTATCAAAAATTAGCCGGTAGAATTGCAGATCAATTAGAGACTGATTCTATTTCGGTATTACAATCTATATTAGATAAAGAATTTTTAGAAAATAATAATTTTAATGAAACAAATGCCATAGCAATGTACATTCCAAACTCTTATGAATTTTATTGGAATACATCAGCAGAGCAGTTCCGCAATAAAATGCTTTCCGAATATAATAAGTTTTGGAATAAAGAACGATTGGCCAAAGCTGAAAAACAAAATTTAACTCCCTTACAAGTTGTAACTTTAGCTTCAATTGTACAAAAAGAAACTTCTACTGTTGCTGAACGCCCAAAAGTTGCCGGTTTGTACTTAAACAGGTTAAAAGATTTTTGGCCCTTACAGGCAGATCCTACAATTATTTATGCCCTAAAACAAAAATACGGTCAGGACACTGATATTAAAAGAGTTTTAAACAAAGATCTCACTATTGATTCGCCATACAATACTTATACTAATTTTGGCTTACCTCCCGGCCCAATTGCAATGCCTGACATTTCTTCTTTAGAGGCTGTATTAAATCCATCAAAACACAAATACTTTTATATGTGCGCCAGTACTGAAAATATTGGTCAACATGAATTTGCAAAATCATTATCACAGCACAATATCAATGCTCGCAAATATCAAAACTGGATCAGTAAACAAGGCATAAACCGCTAAGATAAGTTTTATGATCCTTCTAAAAAAACTAATCGTTTTAGGGTTTAAAAAATATTTATTATTACTATTTTTTTTGTCCTCTTTGATTGGTTTTTCACAACAAAAAACATCCTTTTTTCAAAAGTCTGATACGCTAAACACAACTAGGCGCAATGCAATATATATTACTGAAGCAGCAGCGACAGGAGTTGCTTTAATCGGTTTGAACCAACTATGGTATGCTGATTATCCCCGTTCAGGATTCCATTTTTATAACGATAATGATGCCTGGTCTCAGATGGATAAATTTGGCCATGCTTTTAGTTCATATTATATTGGAAAATTAGGTATGGATGCTTTGGATTGGGCCGGAGAATCCAAAAAGAATCAATTACTTTATGGTGCAACATTAGGTTTTGTTTTTGTAACCACAATTGAAATATTTGATGGTTTTTCAGAAAATTGGGGTTTCTCAACCGGAGACATGATCGCTAATGCATTAGGAACCGGCTTATTGATAGGTCAGGAACTTTTATGGAATGAACAAAGAATTCAATATAAATTCTCTTTTCATACTACCACTTATCCACAATATTTTCCTAATAAATTAGGAGAAAATACACTACAACAAGTCTTTAAAGATTATAACGGACAAACTTATTGGCTATCTGTTAATCTATGGTCATTTTTTAAAGATAGCAGAATACCCAAATGGCTCAATGTAGCTATTGGTTATGGAGCAGATGGCTTGCCGGAAAGGAGAGCAATTCCCTTAGATTACCCTGGTACACAATACGAAACATATCGTCAATTCTTTACGAGTATTGATATAGATCTAACAAAAATACCTACAAAATCACCTTTTTTAAAAACCCTGTTTAACGTATTTAATTTTGTCAAAATTCCTGCGCCAACCCTTGAATATACAAGCAAAGGCGACTTTAAATTTCACGCTTTATATTTTTAATACCTTACAAGTCAATTTCTTAATAAATTGTTAAAGTTTTTTTCCTTCTAAATTTTAGCTTATCTTTGC
>JAOZVI010000173.1 GCA_029938265.1 Flavobacteriaceae bacterium
ATTATTTTTACCCAAAGGATTACCCTCCTACCCTGATAAATCAAAGGACTAATTATTCTTTATTTTTTTAATAAAAACATCTAACTGTTTCCCATATTTTGATTCTTTAATTTTGGGTGTTAAAGAATTATAGATACTATCTAACCATTTTGTTTGGGCGTAATTTAGATCGGTAAGTGCAATAAAAGGAGCGACTTCATGATCTACATTATTCATGGCATAATTAATTGAATATAGGTATTTACGCTTCAGTAAATTATTTTTTTGTTTTGTAATCAATAGAATTGAATCTTGATTTGCAGATCTCTTAGCCTCAAATTCAGCCTTTATTAACATCAGATCCTGATCATTAAATTTTTTAATATATTCATAATATTTATCTAACAGATCCTGATTTACAGAACCTGTGATCTTATTTCTATAACCAAATCTTTCTAAACCAGATGTTATTGATATGGTATCTTTTTCACCAAAAAAAGGTATTTTCTTATCACTCTTACCGAGTGTTAAATAATACATTTCAGGACTTTCGATCTTATCTGTCAGCAAAAACTCATCTGTACCATTCACTTTAATGGAATCAACTGAAACTACTACTGAATCGATTTGCTTTTGTAAATATAATGTTCCTTTTTTTAAACCTTTAATCTTTCCTTTTACATACATTATATTATTATTTTCATTCTTACATGAAAACATAAATAAAATTGCAAAGACTATAAAAAATATTTTTTTCATTATTAATATGTTCAAATTTATTTATTTAAAAATCTATAAAACAATATCAAGGAGAAACAGAAACTAATTGCATTAATATGGTACAGCCTATGGCAGCGACAGTTCCAACAGCATAGCCAAATACAGCCAATAAAACTCCCACAGTTGCTAAAGATGGATGAAAAGCAGCTGCAACTATAGGCGCTGATGCTGCACCCCCTACATTTGCCATACTACCAACAGATAAAAAGAAATATGGTGCCTTAATAAGTTTGGCAACCAATATCAATAAAAAAGCGTGAATCGTCATCCAAATAACACCAATAGCAACTAAACCAACATTATCTAAAATCAATCTTAAATCCATTTTCATACCTATGGATGCTACTAAAATGTAAATAAAAACACTGCCAATTTTGCTTGCTCCAGCACCTTCATAAGTTTTAGCCTTAGTAAATGACAGCATTATAGCAATGATTGTAGATAGACTGATCATCCAAAAGAATTGTGAACTCAAAAAGGTAAAAATATTTTTAGTGGTTGGATTTTCTATTCCATTTACAAAATTCTCAAAATAAACACTTAAATAACCGGCAGCAAAATGAGCTAAACTAACGGTACCAAAAGCAATAGCGACAATAATCATCAAATCGGTTAAACTTGGGATTCGCTCTACTTTTTTAGCATAAGTTGATACTTTTTCTTTTAAAGTCTCAATAGCAGAAGTATCGGCTTTTAGCCATTTATCAATAGCTTTTGTTTTACCAACTCCTATCAATATAATTGCCATCCAAATATTTGCAACAACAATATCAACAAATACCATTCCACCATATAATTTTTGATCATAACCATAGATCTCAAGCATAGCTGTTTGGTTTGCTCCTCCTCCAATCCAGCTTCCTGCTAAAGTTGACAAACCTCTCCAAACAGCTTGTGGTCCTGCTCCACCAACCGTTTCTGGAGATATCATAGAAACTAATAAAATGGCTATAGGTCCGCCAATAACAATTCCTATAGTTCCCGTAAAAAACATGGCCAATGCTTTCCAACCTAAGTTAAAAACAGCTTTTATATCAATACTTAAGGTCATCAATACCAATGCTGCCGGTAATAAATATCGACTTGACATATAATACAGACTTGAAGAATGTTCAACAATTTCACCTGTTTCTGATACGGTTTCCCATTCAGGAGCTATCAAACCCAATGTTGTGAATAAAGCCGGAACCATGTAAGCCATAAATAAAGCCGGAACAATATTGTAAAACTTTTTCCAGAATCCTTTTTTTATTGATGAAGTATAAAAAATAAACCCCAATGCCAACATTAGTAATCCAAAAACGATGGTATCATTTGTAAAGAACGGTTGATTTCCCATATTTAAGATGCTTGCTTTTATTAATTGGCTAATATAAAAATTAATTAATCCAAACAGATAATTATTATTGATTAGTATCTATTATTATTGCAAAAAATATTTTAAAAAGTAATTCTGTCAAAGTTTATTCAAAATACTTTTCTTCATGGCTTTTTGATTATCCAGTGCTAATTGCGCAAAAGTAAATAAACTAAAACATCTGTCTAAGTTTTGATTTTCATAAGTTACTTTGTAATACTTATTATTTTCTAGATAATCGGTTAAAGCCCTAATACCATGTAGAAAAGGTAATAATACAACTCCCAGAGGTAAAAGATCTTTTTCTTTTTGGGTTATAAAGTCTCCGTTAGACGCCAAACCTTCAATAAAAGCATCAAACAATTCGTTGGTAAAATTTATTATTGTTAGATCTTTTTCATCTTCAGCAGCAGTGTTTGCAATGGTTCTTACAGCATCACCAAAATCATAAAGAAAAGTACCTTTCATTATTGTATCTAAATCGATCAAACACAAGGCTTCATCATTTTTAGAAAATAAAATATTATTAAGCTTTGTATCATTGTGACAAACTTTTACAGGTAAATTATCAGGATTAATATCCAATAATTTTTCAATATTATCCTTTACAAAATCGATAGCTTTTTGTGAATTTTTAATATTTACAGGTTTTGCATTAGTTATTGCTTCTTTAAATTGATCGTACCTAAATGATACATTATGAAATTTTGGTAAAGTATCTTCTAATTTATCGGTATCAAAATCTTTTAATATAATATGAAATAGGCCAATTATACGGCCTGCTTCAAAAGCTATTTTTGGATTTGTAGTTGTATTATAAGTTAAACTATCCTTAATAAAGGTCATCAAGCGCCAAACATGATCGGTTTCTGTTTTTACAAACGAATCACCTGATGCTGTTTTAACCAGCGTAATTGTTTTATAATCATCATGTTTTAACAATGGCAGTATCAGCTCCAAATTATGTATTAATGAATCAATATTTGTAAATACTTTGGTATTGATACGTTGTAGGATATATTCAGGCACTCCATTTTTGGAAACCATGTAAGTATCATTGATAAAACCATTTGAAATTATATCAAATTCGTGTTTCGCCTCAGGAATTTGAAATTGATCCAAAATAATATTTAGTTCTTCCATAAAGGTTTAGGATATTCATTATCATCCGACTTACTTTTTAATAATTGAAGTGCATTAGATTTATCTTCAGCATAAGTAACGCCAAACCATGAAGATGTTGATTTAGTAGGTTTTACAGATGCTTTTTTAGAATCAATCAATTTTTCAATAACAATTGGAATATAAATTTCTCCATTTTTAATATTATCATCATTATCAAGAAATATTTCTAACTGCTTTTCTATTGCATTAAATATTGAAGTATTAAAGATCCAAAAATTCATTGAAGCAGGTTCGTTACCGGTTAATTTAGTATTTGAATCAGCATCAAATATCATAGTTCCTCTCTCTTCAATTTCAAGCATTTCTTTAATCCCTACCAATATCCCATCATCAATCTTACAAACACCTCTTGATACTGAACCGTGATCTGATAAAGTATCTTTTAAATAATAAGGAACCAAACCATAATTATCCTTAGTTTCATTATCGCTAATGAATTTTGCAGATTTTTTAAATGCATCTTTTCCATAATAGTCATCTGCATTAATAACTATAAAGTCATTTGAAATATAATTACGCGTTATCCATACGGCATGAGCAGTACCCCAGGGTTTTTCTCTTTTAAATTTTTTGGTAATACTCAAAGGGATATCTTCAATTTTCTGAGCAACAACATCCAATTTTACATTTTTTGGGATTCGCTTTGATAAATAGTCGTTTATTTTTTCTACAAAATGTTCTTTTGTAACAATTACAATATGGTCAAATCCTGATTCAATTGCATCAAAAATGCTAAATTCAAATAAAAATTCTTTATTTGGACCTAACTCATCAAATTGTTTTAGGGCTCCGTATCTGCTGCCATTTCCTGCAGCCATAATTAATAATGTCAT
>JAOZVI010000009.1:0-10190 GCA_029938265.1 Flavobacteriaceae bacterium
AAATTTTAAACTTGACGGAGGTGCTATGTTCGGTGTAGTACCCAAAGTGCTTTGGCAAAAAACCAATCCTGCCGACAGTAATAACCTCATTGATATGAGTTTACGCTGTATGTTGATTGAAGATAACAAGCGTTTAATTTTAATTGATAACGGTACAGGAGATAAACAAAACGAAAAGTTTTTTAGTTATTATTTTCCTTTCGGGGATGATACTTTAGATAGTTCTCTGGCTAAATATGGTTTCCATCGTAATGATATTACCGATGTTTTTTTAACACACTTACATTTTGATCATTGTGGCGGTAGTATCCAGTGGAATAAAAATAAAACCGGTTATGAACCTGCTTTTAAAAATGCCAGATTTTGGTCTAATAAAGATCACTGGAAATGGGCTACTGTTCCTAACCAAAGAGAAAAAGCTTCTTTTTTAAAAGAAAATATCAATCCTATTGAAGAAAGTGGTCAATTAAATTATGTTTCACTTCCTGAAAAGGATTATTTAATAAATTCAGAATTGGGTTTTGATATCCTTTTTGCAGATGGACATACAGATAAACAAATGATTCCTCATATAAAATATCAAGGAAAAACATTGGTTTTTGCAGCTGATCTGTTACCAACAACTGGCCATATACCATTACCTTATGTTATGGGCTATGATACAAGACCTTTAATGACAATGAATGAAAAAGCAGGATTTTTAGAAAAAGCTGCAGACAATAATTATTTTATATTTTTAGAACATGATGCCAATCATCAACTTTGTACTGTAAAACATACGATCAAAGGTGTACGCCTCGATAAAACATATAATTTTAATGAAGTTTTTCAATAAATAAAATCAATATAATTAATATAAACCAAGAATAAAATGAGAATAGTAAGATTACTTTTAGGTGTTGGGTTAATAGTATCTATTGCAGGTTGTAGCAGTAGTAAAAACACAACAAAAACTAATGCATATCACAGTATAGCTGTGCCTGCAGGTTCAACAATGGCTGTTAATATCCCTGCTAAAAAAGGGGAAATGAGCGAAACTGAAATTCAAAATTGGCCACATGCTGATATCAGTACTGATTCTGTTCCGGGAATGAGTCTGGCAAAAGCCTATGAATTTCTTTCAGGTAAAAAAACACAAACTACAATTGTGGCTGTAATTGATTCTGGTATTGATATTAATCACGAAGATCTAAAAGATCAGGCTTGGGTTAATACCGGCGAAATTGCAGGTAACGGTAAAGATGATGATAAAAATGGTTATGTAGATGATATTCATGGATGGAATTTTTTAGGTGGAGCAAAAGGTGCTGCTACTCCTGAACAGCTTGAGATTACACGTATCTATAAAAAATTAGATCCAAAATATGCCGACAAAACAATAGGTCAGATATCTGAAAAAGATAAAGAAGAATATGCATATTACCATAAAGTTAAAAAAGATTTTGATAAAAGAATAGCGGAAGCAACTAAAAATTATGAATACTATCAGGGTCTTGAAAAAATGTTAAAGGAGGCGGATGCTGCTGCACAAAAAAAATTCAATAAAAAGGAATATACAATTGCAGATCTTAATACATTACCTGCCGAAGAACAAAATCCTTTGCTGATGAAAATACTTTCTTCAGGAGGAACTGCTGAAGATGCTTCTAAACAATTAGAAAGAGGAATTGATTATTATGGAAGTCAGGTAAATACTATGTATAATGTTGATTTTGATGGAAGAGCGATCACTGGTGATAATGCTTATGATATAAAAGATATTCCTTATGGAAATGCTTTTACAATTGGTTCTGTAGATGATGAAATGCACGGTACGCATGTTGCTGGAATTTCTTTAGCTACACGAAATAATGGAAAGGGAATGAATGGTGTAGCCAGTAATGTTAAATTATTAACTGTTAGAGCAGTACCTGATGGTGATGAATATGATAAAGATGTAGCACTTGCTATTCGTTATGCAGTTGATAACGGTGCAAAAGTGATCAATATGAGTTTTGGTAAAAGTTATTCGCCAAATGCCGAGTGGGTTTATGATGCTATTAAATATGCAGCAAGTAAAGATGTATTATTGGTTCATGCCGCAGGTAATGATTCAAAAAATATTGATAAAAGTGACAATTTTCCTACAGACGCTCCTGACAAAATTAACGAAATTGCCGATAACGTAATTACTGTTGGTGCTATGACCCGTCATTATGATGAAAATTTAGTTGCCGGTTTTTCAAATTATGGTAAATTAAATGTTGATATTTTTGCTCCGGGGTTAGAAATATATTCAACCGTACCAAAGAGCGAATATAAATCTATTCAAGGTACATCAATGGCATCACCTGAAGTTGCTGGTGTAGCAGCGCTTGTTCGTTCTTATTACCCACAACTTTCTGCCAGTCAGGTAAAACACATATTAATGAACTCAGGTATTAAAATTAATTTTGATGTTAAACTTCCTAAGGGTGAAGGTAAAAAAGTTCCTTTTAGTAGTTTGTCAGTTTCAGGAAGAGTTTTAAATGCATACAATGCATTGGTAATGGCTGATCAAATGGTAAAAAGTAAGTAATTAATTTAATTAATCATTATTAGTCAGGGTTTGATAAATATTCATTACGGATATTAGTCAAACCCTGATTTATTAAATTGTGTTGAGAAAGGAAACAGAAAAATCATATGAATAATTCATTCAAATAATTATATATAGAAAATGAAAAATTTAATATTATTGGTTCTATCGTTAATCAGTTTTACAATATTTGCACAAAAAAATACTTATTGGCAACAACATGTTGACTATGTGATGGATATTGATATGGATGTGGAAAAATTTCAATATACCGGAACGCAAATAATAGTTTATACCAATAATTCTCCAGATGATCTAACAGAAGTTTTTTATCATTTACAATTCAACGCTTTTCAGCCCGGTAGTCAAATGGATATGCGATTGCAAAATATTGTAGATCCTGATGGTAGAATGGTCAACAATTTAGGTACAAGAACTGAACCAAAATATGAAAGTAGGATCAGTAAATTAAAACCTGATGAAATAGGTTTTATCAAGGTCAATTCACTAAGTCAAGATGGGAAATCCGTAAAACACGAAGTATTTGGAACCATTTTAAAAGTTACTTTAAATAGCCCAATTAAAGCGGGTACAAAAGCTACTTTAACTATGAAATTTCTTGGTCAGGTACCCAAACAAATTCGTAGATCAGGTAGAAATAATGATGAAGGAGTTGCTTTGTCAATGACACAATGGTATCCAAAATTGGTTGAATATGATAAAGAAGGCTGGCATGCAAATCAATATATTGCACGAGAATTTTATGGAGTTTGGGGTGATTTTGATGTAACTATTCATATTGATAAGGAATTTACCATTGGTTGTACCGGTTATTTACAAAATCCTCAGGAAGTTGGTCACGGATATGAAGATCAATCTAAAGAATTGAATTTACCAAAAGGAAAAAAGTTAACGTGGCATTTTAAAGCACCAAATGTTCATGATTTTACAGGAGCTGCCGATAAGAATTATATACACGATAAAGTTAAAATTCCAAATGGTGCAATGCTTCATTTTTTCTATAAAGATGAGCCAAATACAATAAAGAAATGGAAAAAATTAAAAGAAGAATCTGTAAAGACCATGCAGTTTTACAATAGAACCATAGGAGAATATCCTTACAAACAATATTCAATAATCCAAGGTGGAGATGGCGGTATGGAATATGGTATGAGTACTTTAATTAGCAGTGAAGTTAGTTTATCATCACTTATTGGAACAATGCGACACGAAATGGCGCATTCATGGTTTCAATTCGTATTAGCAACGAATGAAAGTAAGCATCCGTGGATGGATGAAGGATTTACATCCTATGTTAGTACGCTTGCCAGGCATGAATCAAGTTCAGGCAATGATTTTTATTTTGACAGGGTTTACAAAACATATGTATATTTAGCAAATTCAGGTAAAGAAGAGCCTTTATCCACACATGCTGATCGTTATAATACTAATATGGCTTATGGCATTGGAAGTTATTCTAAGGGAGAGATTTTTCTATCACAATTGGGTTATATAATTAGCGCTAAAAATCTTGAGAAGACCTTAAAAAAATATTTTGTAGATTTTAAATTTAAACATCCTGATCCTAATGATTTTAAACGTGTTGCAGAAAAAGTTTCCGGTATTCAATTGGATTGGTATTTAAATGAATGGACACAAACAATTCACACCATAGACTATGCTGTTGCAGAGATCTCTAATAATAAAATATCTTTAAAACGAATTGGTCAGATGCCAATGCCAATTGATCTAAAAGTGACCTATACTGACGGAAGTTCAGAGAATTTTTATATTCCGTTACAAATGATGTTAGGTAAAAAACCTACTTCAGCAACAATTTTATCAGATTGGGGATGGGCTAATCCAAATTATACTTTTTCAGTAAAAAGATCAGTTAAAAAAGTTGAGATCGATCCTTCACTTTATATGGCAGATGTTGATAGAAGCAACAATGTAAAAAAATAGAGTTTAATTATTGAATTGTAATAATTGAGGTAAATTATTTAAATTCTATTTTTCTAATAAATGCCTTTTTGCCGCTCTTGAAATAAAGCGAATTTTTTCTTTTAAACTAAAGCGACTTAAATTAGTTTTAACAACACCTTTGGTCATCATGGTCCTTTTAGAATAATCAATATTTACATCAACAATCACGGGAAGATCTTTTTCTAATTCTTTAAAAGCTTTTTGCATTATACTTTCAATTTCATTATCGTTTTTCATATAAAAGTAGGATGCTCCTGTAGCATCAGCGATTCCTTTAATATTAATATTACCGATAATTGTAGCTACTTTCCGTTTGAGCGGAATTTTTTGAAATTGAGAGATCTGACCTAACTCACCATCGTGAAAAACAAAATAAACAATACCTTTTTTATAGGTACTGGCTGTTAAAGTCTCCATGCCAGTCATTAAAAAACCGCCATCACCTACAATTCCCACAACTTTATTGTTTGGATTCATAAATTTTGTACCAATAGCTGCAGGCACACAAAATCCCATGCAATTAAAATCGGTTGGTGAAACAAAATGCCGCGAACGATTTACCGGTAATAATTCTGCTGCTAAATAAGTGTGTTTTCCATCATCAACTACAAAATAGGTGTCATCATCGGTAAATTTGGTTAATGTATCAAAAAAATAACCCGGAGAAACTTTTTCGTTTAAAGGTTTTTGTTTCCATTCAGAATAATATTTTGCTTTCTCTTCTTTGATTAATTTTGCTAAAACCGAATGATCTTTTCTGGTTTTTTTGCTTTGATCTTCTAATTCTTTAACCAATAATTTTAAGGCTTCTTCTGCGTCAGCTTCAATACTTATTTTTGAAGGATAATTTTTGTCAAAAACTTCTTTATTGATATCGACATGAATTAAATTATCAGGTACGGTAACGCCATAACTTCCTGTTGCTATCTCTGAAAATCGTACACCAACAGCCAACATGGCATCACAATTTTTAAAAGCCTTTTGTGAAGCAGGAACAGCATTTGGCCCAAAACCAAAACCTGTATGTAAAGGGTGATTTGCCGGAAAAGAAGCTTTTCCTTGTAGTGTAGTTGCAACAGGAGCACCAAGAATTTTGGCAATTTTTTGGGTATAATCACTTGCATTTGCAGCACCCCAACCTACGTAAATTCCGGGATTTTTAGCATTTAAAAGTAATTTGGCAGTAGCTTTAATTTTTGGATGATCAATATTAGGATTTTGATAGCTCTTGGTATAAGGTAAAAGTTTAGAGACCTCACCTTTAAACATTTGATATTCCATAGGAATTTCAATAAAAACAGGTCCGGGCTCACCCGATGTAGCAATATCAAAGGCTTTATAAATAGTTGGAATTATTTCTTCATGAGAATTTATTTTAAAAAATGCTTTGGTAACTTCATTGACGAGGTTACCTTGATCTAATTGGTGTAATTGATAATGACGCCCGCTATCCTGACGTGTACCTCCTGAAAAAATAAGCATGGGTATGCCATCTAAAAAAGCTTCACCAATTCCGCTCATTGCATTGGTGGTACCTGCTGCAGGAACGATCATTAATGTACCAATACTATTAGAAGTACAAGAAACTCCTAATGCCATAAAAGAAGCACCTCCCTCATGGGTAACTAAAATTGGTTCAATCTGATCAGAATTGTTGATCTCATCATATAATTCTATATTGTGAACTCCGGGAATTCCGAAAGTATATTTAATCCCTATTTGTTCTAAAGCATATACCGCTAAACTTGCACCTGTTTTTTTCACTGAAATCGTTTTATTTTAAAAAATACTATTGATTAAAGCATATTTTTATTGGATTATTAAAATTTATTTATCTGTTATATGTTTTGCCGCTTTTTGAGCTGTAAAAATACAAGTAGCTAAAAACGTTCCCTCTAAAGCACGTTTTCCATGTGAGCCACCACCACCAAAACCAGCAGCTTCACCCACTGCATATAAATTATCAAATGCTTCTTGTTTACCATTAGATTTTGGATTTCTTAAAACCTGTGATTGTAAATTGGTTTGTATGCCGCCCAAACTTTTTCGCGATAGGATAAATTCTCTAATTGCAATTAATGGATAATTTTTCTTTTGATCTAATTTTTGAGGTTTGAGTGTTCGTTTTTTATCACCTGAGTATTCACGGGCTTGAATAATTCGTTTGATCTGTTCGTCTTTCATCATATTTTTACCCGGCTCAAAATTAATATCATAACTTTCAATAGATCTTTTTAGAACATCAACTTTTATATCATCTGTACCGGTAAGTTTATTCATTTTTTTAACCAATTCTTCTATGTTGTTGGCAGTGATATAATTTGGAGAATCTTTTTCTAAAGTCTTGATCAGTTTTTTATTTCCTTTGATCACTGAATACAAAAACTTAAATAACTTTTTTTCTTTAATGCCATCATTAAATTCAGAACCAGAAACAGCTAATTCTTTATATGCTATTTTTTTATTGAGAATTTGCCATGAATATTTTTTTTTCTGTTCGCAGATTTTGGTAACTAAATAGCGTGTGTCAAAAGAGGTTACCAAGGGAGTTGGCCCCATACGTTCGCCTTTGTAATTTAACCATAGAGCTGATTTAGGAGGCACTAAACTAAGTCCGTGATTTTCTCTTTTTGGATATGGATGTGGAATTCCGGCTGCATAATTCCACATTAGATTTAAGTTGGTGATCTTTCCATCAATTTCTTTTACTTTATCGTGAAATATTCCATCAGAAAAATGATGTGAACCATTTAAAATCTCTTTAGGAGGAGTATGCCATTCTTTATGCCAATGTTCTCTAACTTTTTGCATACTTCCATTAATTCCACCAGTAGCAATAACAAAGTTTTCAGCTTTTGCTACAAAAGGAGTTTGATCTTTTTCATTAATTCCGCTTATGGCAATAATTTTATCATTTTCAATTTTAAAATCCTCAGCTTTATGCTGAAAATATACTTGTAAATTTTTAGATTTTGGATGTGATTTTAAATGATTGAGCAAGGCTTCAATTAAACCGTGGCCGGTTCCCCAAACCATATGAAAACGGGGAACGGAATTTCCAGGTACATCTAGTCCTCTTTCAACCCAATGCACAACAGGGAAAAATTTTACTTTTTTAGATCTTACCCAGTTGTAAACTTCTTGAGTGGATTCTAAAAATTCATTTGCCCATTTTTTACCCCAAATTTCATTTTCGCTAAATTCAGCAAAAGAAAACCAGTCCTTTTTAGCCTGGGTTTCATTATCATTTATTTTGGAAAATCGTTGAAAAGGAGAATTGACAAAAAACATACCACCAAAAGATTCCTTTGCCAAACCACCAAAGTTTTTTTCTAAATCCCTTTCAATGATAATGATTTTTTTATCAGAATCAAGTAGGTCAATGGCTGTTGCAATTCCTGCAATACCACCACCAATAATGACTACATCCGATTGGTAATTATTTTTTTTCAAATACTTTCTGTTTAATTTTCTTTAAATATAAAAAAAGAATTTTAAACTATCTGACTCTTTCAGGTCTAACAACTCTGAAAAGCAAAAAAACACCTGTTGATCATTATTCAACAGGCGGTTAAAAAAGATGATTACTGAAAACTGTTACTGAAAACCTAGTTCAAGCCTCTTTTTTTGATCAAGGCATCTATATTTGGTTCTTTTCCTCTAAATTCTTTATAAAGTTCCATTCCTTTTTTTGTACCTCCCTGACTTAACATTTTTCTATATTTTTTTGCCAATTCAGGATCAAAAATATTTCCTGTTTCTTTAAAGGCTTCAAAGGCATCAGCATCTAAAACTTCTGACCATAAATAACTGTAATACCCCGATGAATATCCACCTGCAAAAATATGAGAAAAATAAGTGCTTCTGTATCGTGGAATAATTTCTTCTATTAAACCTAAGCGATCCATTTCTTTTTTCTCAAATTCATTAGCTTTTTGTTGTTTGGTATCTTGCAAAGTATGCCATGCCAAATCTAAATAAGCTGCGGCCATATATTCAACAGTTCTAAAACCTTCATTAAAATCATTGGCTTCATTCATTTTTTTAATTAATGATTCAGGAATTACTTCACCTGTTTTGTAATGTTTGGCGTATAATTTTAATACTTCAGGTTCACTCATCCAGTTTTCCATTACTTGTGAAGGAAATTCAACAAAATCTCTTGGAACATTAGTGCCTGAAAGGGATTCATATTTTACATTTGATAATAATCCGTGTAATCCATGACCAAATTCATGAAAAAATGTTTGGGCTTCAGTAAAGGATAATAGTGAAGGGGTGTCTTTAGTTACAGGAGGAAAATTAAAATTATTGGTTACAATAGGAGTAATCATTCCATTCACATTTGATTGACTTCTCAAAGCGTTCATCCAGGCGCCACCTCTTTTACTCTCGCGTGCAAAGAAATCCATATAAATTATACCTAAATGACTTCCATCAGCTTCTAATACTTCAAAAACCTGTTGATCTTTATGCCATTTAGGAACATCATTCAATTCTTTAAATGTTAATCCAAATAACTTATTTGCCAGCATAAAAACACCCTCTCTTACAGATGTAAATTCAAAATACGGACGGGTTTCTTCTTCGTCAAAACTATATTTATCTTTTCTTACTTTTTCAACATAATAACGCCAATCACTTCCATCAAATGTTCCTTTAACGCCTTCTTTTTTCATCATTTTTTTCAGGTCATCTCGTTCTCTTTTTGCTCTATTTAATGCCGGTGTCCATAATTTATTCATAAAAGCATAAACAGCCTCAGGAGTTTCAGCCATATTATCTGATAAAACAAAAGAAGCATGTGTTTTATATCCTTTTAATTGAGCTTTTTCTACACGAATTGAAGCCATTTCTTCTAATATGGCTTTGTTATCATTTTTGTTATTGTTGTTGCCACGCATTGCATAACCATCATAAATTTTATTACGCATTTCACGGTTTGCAGAGGCTTGTAAAAAAGGATTTATACTAGGTCTGTGTAAAGTGAAAGACCAACCATTTTCATGGCCTCTTTTTTTACTTTCATTTGCAGCAACTGCAAGTAAACCTTTTGAAGCATTACCCAAATCTTTGCTGTCGCTTACATAAAGTTCAAAATCATTGGTTTCGTTTAAAAGATTGTCGCCAAATTTTTGTGAAAGAACAGCTAATCGACTATTTAATTCACGTAATCTGGTTTGTTTTTCTTCGCTAAGATTAACACCTGCCCTTACAAAACCTTTATATGTTTCTTCTAATAATTTAAGCTCTTCAGCACTAATATTTAACTTTTCTTTTTGTTGGTAAACAGCATTAACACGATTAAAAAGCCCGGAATTCAAATTGATATTATCCCAGTGTTTTGATAGTTCAGGAGCCAATACTTTGCCAGCTTCATTTAAAATATCATTTGTATTTGCAGCTTTTACAGCAAAAAATGGTCGAGAAACTTTGTTTAAAACAGCACCACTTAATTCTAATGCTTCAATGGTATTTTTAAAAGTAGGGGTATCAGCATTGTTAATGATTGCTTCAATTTCAGCATCGTGCTCTCTAATTCCTTGACGGATGGCAGGCAAATAATCTTCACTTTTTATTTTATCAAAAGGAGGAACACCAAAAGGAGTATCCCATTTCATCAACAGGGGATTTTTGTTGTTTAGTT
>JAOZVI010000009.1:10290-37352 GCA_029938265.1 Flavobacteriaceae bacterium
ATTTTTTTAATTAATGTTTATGAGGAACACCTTGTAAGTGTAACGCAAGATGATTTTCATTATCTTCTTTTTCAACCCATCCATAATTGGCATCAGGTTTTGCATCTAATTTATCAATATAAGGTTTAACATCTAATAAAGGGGTTCCGTCAAAGGCATCAATTCCGGAAATATAGATGATATTGTCGATTATTTTTTTAATTTTCACAACGCTAATTCCTATAGGGTTTGGTCTGTTTGGACTTCTACTGGCAAAAATGCCAACCTTTTGTTGGTTTGCCCAGGGGGGAGAGATTACCATTTTATTATTTCTTATCACTTTATCGAGATAATAAATAACGTATATGTAGGTGAAGGTATTTAACAACTTTAGACCTTCTGAATATTTTTTGTTTAAAATTATTTTAAACTCACTTTGATCATTTACCAATGGTTGGTTGGGAGCTTTATTTTTATAAGGTGAATGAATAATTCCTATACTGTTGAATACAAAATAATTGTCAGGTAAATTATTCATTTAATCTTGTTAAATTTTAATCGGTTCCATTTTCTAATTCATCCAGATCTTCCATTTGCATCAGGATGTCCATAGTAATTTTGGCTTCTTCTTCATCAACAATACTAATAGCACTGCCCACATGAACCAAAACATAGTCATCAATTTTGGCTTCAGGAACCATAGCTAAGTTAACTTCCTTTATGATGCCATTGAATGATACTTTTGCTATTCTAAAAATATCGTCAATTGTATCATCAATTTTTATAATTTTTCCGGGAATTGCTAAACACATAATAAATTTTTAAGAAATTTTTGATTTTAACCAGACATACCATTTATCCATTCCTTCACCTGTTGTAGCTGAAACTTCAAAAAATTTGAGATCAGGATTAACTTGTTTGGCATATGCTTTTGCTTTTTCTACATCAAAATTAACATAAGGTAACAAATCAATTTTATTAATAACACAAACATGAGAACCGGCAAACATATCAGGATATTTAATAGGTTTGTCATCACCTTCAGTAGTGCTAATAATAACAACTCTTGAGTTTTCGCCAAGATCAAACATTGATGGGCAAACTAAATTACCAACATTTTCAATCATTACAATTGAGTTAGCAGCAGGTTTGAGTTTTAGCACTGCATTGTTTACCATATCGCTATCTAAATGACATGCTTTTCCGGTATTTATTTGAACAACCGGGATGTTTAATTGATCAATTCGATTAGCATCATTCATTGTTTGTTGATCTCCTTCAATAACATAAAAATCTACTTCACCTTTAAGATCGGTCAATGTTCTTTCCAATAAGCTGGTTTTTCCAGATCCGGGAGAGCTCACCATATTTATTGCAAAAATATTTTTTCCCAAAAAATATCCACGATTTCTTTCAGCCAGAAGCTGATTAGATTGAAGTATATCTTGTTCTACTTCAATAATTGATTTTTCATGATGGTGATGGTGGTTTTCATGACCATGATCATGTGAGTGATCATGATGCCCAGAATGGTTTTCTAAAGGAATATTTTTGGCAACAGATATTGTTTCACCCGGTTTTTTAATAGTAATTTCATCTGTAGCACTACATCCGCAGGTTGTACACATAATAGCTGTTTTTTATCTGTCAAATATATTAATAATTAAATTGTTACTATCACAAATTTAATGGAACATTGATAAATTTAAAGGAGTTAAAGTAAAAAGACAGATAAAAATTATTCGCTCTTTGCTAAACATTTTAGTTATATTTATAGCTGTAAATTTAGATCAAATTTCATAAAATGGGTAAAAATGCAATAGTTTTTGGAGCAACATCAGGAATAGGAAAAGAATTGGCAAAACTATTAGTAGAAGATGGATACAAAGTTGTTATTACCGGGCGAAGGGAAGAAAAATTAAAGGAGATACAAAAAGATAATTCAAATAATTATGTGATTAAAAAGCATGATGTTACTGAATTAGATTCCTCTGAAAAAGTTTTTAAAGAATTAATTGATGAATTAAAAACTATTGATCTGGTAGTTTATAGTTCTGGAATGGCAGAGCCAAATTACGATCTGGAATGGAAAAAAGAAAATCTAACACTACAAACAAATGTACTTGGGGCTGTTAAGATCTATGGTTTGGCCTATAATTTTTTTAAACAGCAAGGTTTTGGTCATTTAGTTGGTATTTCATCAGTTGCAGGCATTAGAGGAAATCGTCATGTTCCAGCCTATTTTGCTTCAAAAGCATTTCAAAATAATTATTTAGAATCACTTTGGATGAAAGCAAAACGAAGTAAAGCAGACATATATGTTACAGATATTGCTCCAGGGTTTGTAGATACCAAACTAGCTTTAGGTGATACATTTGGAATGGCATCTTTAGATAAGGCAACAAAACAAATTTACAGTGCCATTAAGCGTAAAAAGAAAAAAGTTTATATCACAAAAAGGTGGAGCGCAATTGCTTTAATGATGCGTATTTTACCTGCGAGTTTGATCATGAAGACCTAAGCAATATTCATCATTTATAATTTTATTATGAAAAACAGAATTAAAGCAGTACAAAAATTTCATAAAACTTTTGGTTTAGGAGTAAGTGATAAGCCAACTGCAAAACTTTCAGAAGAATTGATATTATTACGTTATAATTTAATGGTAGAAGAAAATAAGGAATATCTCGAAGCTGCTAAGAATAATGATCTTGTTGAAGTTGCTGATGCTTTAGGCGATATGTTGTATATTATTTTCGGTACCATATTAGAACATGGATTACAAGATAAAATGGAAACTGTTTTTGATGAAATTCAACGAAGTAATATGAGTAAAATGGGTAAAGATGGTAAACCGGTTTACCGTAATGATGGAAAAATAATGAAAGGACCTGATTATTTACCACCAGATCTAAAAAATATTTTAAGAGAATAGAGTTTATTTTAAGAAATAATCTTCCTCAGAATTTTAATATTCAACGGGTGGTTTTTTCATTAATGAAAAAACCACCCGTTGAATTATTCTAAATTTCAAATTTTAAAAAGTTACTTAACTTCATATCGCCAGCCAAATTTATCTTCGGCACGGTTGTATTGGATATCAGTAATACGTTTTTTAAATCTTCTGGCATAATTATTTTCAATTATGGGTAAATCATAATCTGTTCCTTCAAATCCAAACCCTGAAATTGGTGAAATTACTGCTGCTGTACCTGCACCAAACATTTCTTTAAGCGTTCCTTTTTTAGATGCTTCAATAATTTCACTTACTTTAATTTTTCTCACTTCAACATGAATACCTTCATCTTTAGCAATATCAATAATGCTTTTTCTGGTTACACCATCTAAAATTCTATCACTGGTTGGTGCTGTTAATAAAGTGTCACCTATTCTTATAAAAATATTCATTGCACCTGCTTCTTCGATATATTCATGTGAAGTTGCATCTGTCCAGATTATTTGTTGGTATCCTTTATTAATAGCTAGCTGTGTAGGATAAAATTGGCCGCCATAATTCCCTCCTGCTTTAGCATAACCAACTCCACCATCTGCAGAACGAGAATAATGTTGCTCAATTAAAACTTTTACTTTTCCTGAAAAATAAGGACCTGAAGGAGCACAAATTATCATAAATTTATATTTGTCAGAAGGAGAAGCATGAACGCCTTCACCAGTAGCAAATACATATGGACGAATATATAATGAACTACCATCAGTAGTAGGGATCCAGGCATTATCAATTTTAAGGAGTTCTTTTAAACCTTGCATAAATAAATCTTCAGGAAATTCGGGAATAGCCATTCTTTTAGAAGAAATATTTATTCTTTTTTGATTTTCTGAAGGGCGGAATAACCATACCTTATCGTTATCATCTTTATAGGCCTTCATGCCTTCAAATACAGATTGACCGTAATGAAAAATTTTGGAAGAAGGATCTAAACTGATATTTTGGTAAGGCATTATTTGAGGTTGTTGCCATTTTCCATCTTTATAATCACAAATAAACATATGATCAGTAAAAACTTGACCAAAAGGTAAATGATCAAAATCAACATTTTTAATCTTTGAAATAGTAGCCTTTTTTATCTTAATTTTTGTAGTTAAATCTATACTCATGACATATTATTTTGTACAAATTTACTGAATAATGCTCAATTTTAATTGTATTTATTCTCTAATTCTTAAAGAATTAACATTTCGTATCTTTGAAATTATAAATTCTATAATGTGAAAAGAATTATTATACAAACCGACGATGGTTCTTCAAGTATTTACTTACCTGATTTGGATGAACACTACCACTCAAAACATGGAGCAATTAATGAAGCGTATCATGTTTTTATTAAAAATGGTTTAGATCTATTTGATAATGGGTCTAAAATTGAAATCCTTGAAATAGGTTTAGGAACCGGTTTAAATTGTTTTATTACTTTTTTAGAATCACAAAAACGAAATTTGCAAATTGATTATGAAGGAGTAGAAGCATTCCCGCTTAAAGCGCAAGAGATATCTCAGCTGAATTACGTTGAGGAATTGATTGCAGCTGACCACAAAAATATTTTTAATAAGATTCACAAGATAGAGTGGGATAAACAAATTGAAATAAATCCAAATTTTATACTTAAGAAAAGGAAACAGTTTTTTAAAGAAATAAATGATGAGAATATATTTAACTTAATTTATTTTGATGCTTTTGGAGCAAAAGTTCAGCCTGAACTGTGGACAGAAGATATTTTTAAAAAGATGTATGATGCACTTAAAAATAAAGGAATTTTAGTAACTTACTCTGCAAAAGGGAGTGTACGTAGAGCTATGCAAAGCGTAGGCTTTGAAGTTGAAAGATTATCTGGTCCACCCGGAAAACGTGAAATGCTGAGGGGGAGAAAATTTGAATAGTTTAAAATTTAAAAATATGACAGAACCTAAATTTGTAAAACGTAAAGAACCAAACTATAAAAGAGCCATTATTTTAGTGATCATATTGATCATTATAATAATAATTTTTTTAAATATTGATAGGTTGATTGAAGGATTATTCGTTATTCAGTAAAACATAAAAAAAGTATGTTCTTAAAAAAAAATAGATCTTCAGAAGACAAAAAACAAGTTATTAAATTGTATAAGGATCATGTATCGTCTGGCAAAGTTGATTTTTATAACAAATATAAAATGGACTTTGTTATGGGATATCGTGAGGGTTCGAGGTTGTTTGATATAGATGGGAAGAAAGAGATATACAATTTACATTCTAATGGAGGCGTTTTTAATTTAGGTCATCGCAATAAAGAAATTGTAAACTTATTAAAAGAGCAACTTAATTTTTATGATATAGGTAACCATCACTTAATGAGTAAGCCAAGAGCAGATTTGGCTGTAAAGATTGCACAATTAATGCCTGGCGATTTAGATTATTCAATTTTTGGAGTTAGTGGTGGAGAAGCTATTGATCTCGCTTTAAAAATTGCTCGTGCTTATACTAAAAGGAAGAAGATAGTATCAGTTGAGGGTGGTTATCACGGTCATACAGGCTTATCAGTGCAAACAGGAGATGATCAATACAAAGCACCTTTTTTATTAGATTCAAGTGATTTTTTACAAATTCCTTTTAATGATTTAGAAGCTTTGCAAAATGTCTTAGATCAGGATGTTGCTACGGTTATTTTAGAAACTATTCCGGCAACTTTAGGAATGCCTTTGCCAAAAGAAGGATATCTAAAAAAGGTTAAAGAGTTATGTGAAAATAATGGATCTTTATTAATCTTAGATGAAGTACAAGCTGGTTTGGGAAGGACAGGAAAACTTTGGGCTTTTGAACATTTTAATGTAATACCCGATATTGTAGTTTTGGCAAAAGGTTTATCAGGTGGAATTTACCCAATTAGTGCAACGGTGATCGATAAAAAGTTAGAATCTGTTTTTCATAATGATCCCTTTATACATATTTCAACTTCGGGGGGTGCTGAACTTGGATGTATGGTTGCACTTAAAGTTTTAGAGATCACTTCTGAAAAGAGTTTTTTGCAACATGTAAATAATATATCGGATTTGTTTTATATTGAATTGAGAGAATTACAAAAAAGGCATCAAAGTTTTTTTAAAGGAATAAGAAGATTGGGTTTGATGATGGGATTAGAATTAAAAGATGTTATGGCCGGACCGGTTATGACAAAAGCAGCTTATGACAATGATCTGTTAATTATATATGCTAACAATGATACATCAATTGTGCAATTTTTACCGCCTTTGGTTATGGATGAAAAAGATATTAAATATATTATTAAACAATTAGATATAGCATTTAATGAAGCCAGAGTTTTACATACTGCATTAAAAATAAAAGAAAATTTAACATCCTTTTTAAAATAGTATTTTATGCCAATTCCTAAAGATTTTCTTCAATCATTTGAACAAGGATTGAACCCACAATTTCCTGAAAGATCTAAAATTCCGGCTAAAATTGTTGGTTTTGGCGAAATATCTTCTATTTTCAAAATTGATCCCTATAATGAATGGGTACTTAAAAGATTACCGTTATTTACCAATAAAGAGGAAGCTAATCTTTATTCTAATAATTATAATACTTATACAAACTATTTAAAACAAGCGAGTTTAGATTTACCTAAAGATAAAATATTTATTATTTCTTATAAAAAAGTTGTGTTGTATTTAGCTCAGGAAGCTTTGAAAAAAGAAGATCTATGCCAAAATAAAATACATACTCTTTCTAAAGAAGATGCAATAGAAATGTTAAACAGTATTTTTTTAAATATTAAAAAAGTTGACGATTTTAATAAGAAGAATAAACCAAAGATTGAATTATCTATTGATGGCCAGGTTTCGAATTGGGCTTTGATTAACGATAAGCTTTTATTTTTTGATACCAGCACGCCATTGTTTAAGATTAATGGTGAAGAACAATTAGACCCTGAGTTATTACTAAATAGTACCCCCAAAGCTTTACGCTGGATCATTAGAAAGTTTTTTTTGCAAGAAGTGATGGATCGATATTACGATATACGACTAGTATTTATTGATCTAATTGCAAATTTACATAAAGAAAAAAGGCAAGATCTAATTGATAAAACTATTATAAATGCAAATAAAATTCTACTTGATAATGATGAAATGATAACACGAAAAGAAGTAGATAAATATTATGCTAATGACAAGTTTATATGGCAATTGTTTTTGGCTTTACGCAGAATGGATAGATGGCTAATGACCAATATTTTTAATAAACAATATGAGTTTATTTTACCGGGAAAAATAAAACGATAATTTTGAGAAATTGGTATTGAGTAATTCGCTCATTGACTAATTGAAACATTGAAAACTATGTGCGATACTTTTATAGCCTTACCAAAAGCGACTGAAGATAGCTCGATAATTTTTGCTAAAAATAGTGATCGGGAGGCAAATGAAGCACAAGTTATAGAATATCACTCTTCAAAAAAGTACATTACTAATTCAAAAGTAAAATGTACTTATATTGAAATTTCGCAAATAAGTAAAACTAATAATATTATTATAAGTCGTCCTTTTTGGATGTGGGGTGCTGAAATGGGTGTAAATGAACATGGTGTTGTTATTGGAAATGAAGCTGTTTTTACCAAAATAAAGGCAGAAAAAGAAGGAGTTCTAACCGGTATGGATCTGTTGCGTTTGGCTTTAGAACGTGCTGATACAGCTTTAGAGGCCAAAAAAGTAATTATTGATCTTTTGCAAAAATATGGTCAGGGAGGAAGTTGCGGCTATGAGGATAAAGGCATGTTTTATCATAATAGTTTTGTAATTGCTGATAAAAATGAAGCCTGGATTTTAGAAACTGCAGGCGAATTTTGGGTAAGCAAAAAAGTAAAAGAATATTATGCCATCAGTAATGGTTTAACTATTGGTAATGATTATGATGAAATTCATCCTGAAGCTATTTCCTATGCAAAAAAAAGAAAATGGATCAAAGGTGAATTTAACTTTGCAATGGTTTTCTCTGATTTTTTATATACCACATTTTCAGCTTGTAAAACAAGAAAGAGCAGGGCGGATGAAATATTAAAGAACAGCTTCAATAAAGTTGATGTAAGATCAGCTATAGAACATTTAAGAGATCATGATTCTGATGATTTTAATCCTTCTAAACCTTTATTGGGTAATACTATTTGTGCTCATGGCGGAAATTCAATTACCCGAAATGCTTCACAAACTACAGGTTCAATGATCGTGCATTTGACAAAAGAAAATTTTACCATCTGGATTACAGCAACATCTGCACCGTGTATTTCAATGTTTAAACCAATTTGGTTTGAAGGGGAAGTTGTTCCAAATTTAGGTAAAGAATCAGGTGCTTTTTATGATATAAATTCACTTTGGTGGAAACACGAATTATTACATCGTGAGATTATAAAAGATTACCAGAAGAGAATTGAAGTTATAAAAAATAAAAGAGATAAAGTTGAAAATGAATTAATAGATTTGGTTTGTTCTGAGAATAAAAAAGGATTTGAAATTTCAAAAAATGCATTTGAAAAACATAGTCAATTGATAGAAAAATGGATTGAAAAAGTTAGAGAACTAAGAATAAATGGAAATCTAAATATTATCTATAAGAATTATTGGAAGAAGTTGAATAGAAAAGTTAATATTTCTCTATAAAAATTATTCTTTTTTTTCTCGCAATCCTTTGTCAATTAAGATTTCAATAATTTGATGTCGGATTGTAAATACCCTACCAAGCATAATTCCGGCACTAAGGGAGAAAGTAATTGCACTTATATGTTCTAAGTGTACAAACTCATAAACGATTTTCCTTTTAAAAATATTTAATAGAATGAGTAGAATCAGAAGTATTCCGCCTATCATATCAATATCTTTTACTATTTGATGGCCTTTATTATCCCATGTTACATTTTGAATTCTACTTAAAATAGCTCCTAGAATTATTCCGATAAGGAAAGCAAAAATTGGATATTTTAGAGGAATACTATCTTGAATAAAATGCCTGATCGATAAAAAAATAAACAAGAAGAACATAAAGACAAAAAACCATAATTGGCGTTTTATTTTTTTACTTACGTTTCTTTTTTTTGGTTTCATCATTTTGTGAATAGCAGTTCTATAATTTTTTTTTGGATGCAACAATTGAGTAAATCATAGGAATCTTATTTTTAAGATGTTTGATCCTGAATTTATTTTCTGAAATTTCTACAGTTTTATTAAAACAATTATAGGGTGAATAATCATATTCGTTCAGAGAATTTATTACAAGTCCGTTAGTAATTAAACTATTTACAACTTCACCAATTCCATGATTCCAAGTAATACTTTTAGATTTTATGGGAGCATTTCTATCTGTATAAGTACCCGTTTCTGTTTCAATAATTGCATCAGAAGTAAAATATCTATATTGTATATTTTCAAAATCATAATCAAACATCCAAACCACCGGATGAAATTCAGCAAAAATAAATTTACCATCATTTTTTAGAAATTTTGAAATAATTTCTGCCCATTTATTTAAGTCAGGTAACCATCCAATTGTTCCATAACTTGTAAAAACAATATCAAATTTTTTATCTAAGTGATATGGAAGATCATAAATGTCACAACAAATGAATTCAGCATCAATATTTGATTTTTCAGCCAATATTTTAGCCTGATCAATTGCTGTATCGGAAAGATCAACACCCGTAACTTTTGCGCCCATGCGGGCTAAAGAAATTGTGTCTTGCCCAAAATGGCATTGTAGGTGAAGAATACTTTTTCCTGAAATATTTCCAAGTAATTTCAGTTCTATTTCATTGAGAGAGCTTTTACCTTTTAAGAAGCTTTTTACATCATAAAAATCAGATTTCATATGAAAATTAACTTTTTTATTCCATAGCTCTTTGTTTACTTTTTGGTATTCTTTTTCAGGATTCATTTTGTCAAATAAATTTAAAAAAATTAACCATTTAACATTGCCCACAATTTATCTTTCAACTCGGTTAGTCCGGTTTGGGCAACTGATGAAATAAATAAATAAGGCAAATCCTTTGGAAGTTCTTTTTCAATTTCTTCTTTCAGTTCATCATCTAACATATCAGATTTTGATATAGCCAATAAACGCTCTTTATCCAATAATTCAGGGTTGTGTTTTTTGAGTTCGTTGAGTAAAATGTCATATTCTTTTTTGATATCATCACTGTCAGCAGGAATTAAAAACAGTAATAAAGAATTTCTTTCTATATGACGCAAAAAATGGTGGCCTAAACCCTTACCTTCGGCAGCACCTTCAATAATTCCGGGGATATCAGCAACAACAAAACTTTGGTAATTACGATACTTAACAATTCCTAAATTAGGTTTTAAAGTTGTGAAAGCATAATCAGCAATTTTTGGTTTTGCAGCGGTGATAACAGATAAAAGTGTTGATTTTCCAGCATTAGGAAAACCAACCAAACCAACATCAGCCAATAACTTTAATTCTAGTTGAAACCAATCCTCTTTACCTTCAATACCGGGTTGTGAATAACGAGGAGTTTGATTGGTTGGCGATTTAAAATGCCAGTTTCCTCTTCCGCCTTTGCCACCTTCGGCTAATATTATTTCTTCACCATTTTGTGTGATCTCAAATAATATTTTTTTTGTTTCGTTATCTTTTACAATAGTTCCAAGAGGAACATCGATATAAACATCTTCACCATCCTTTCCGGTACTTCTGTTTTTGCTGCCTGCAGCACCATGTTGCGCTTTGTAATGTTGCTTGAACTTAAGGTGAAAGAGGGTCCACATACTTTTGTTTCCCCGTAGAATAATATGACCGCCACGGCCGCCATCTCCACCATCAGGACCACCCTTAGTGATATATTTTTCACGGTGTAGATGAACTGATCCTTTGCCTCCGTTACCTGAAGCAACCCAAATATTCATATAGTCAACAAAATTACCTTCGGTCATGATCAATTAAAATAGTTAAAATAATAAGGAAGTTGGTAAATTATTAAATTTATATTGTTTGTTATAATTTATCTATAACATTACACAATCTTTCTGAAATTTCATCAATAGAACCAACACCATCTACACCATAGTACTTGTTCTGTTCTTGAAAATAATCTTGTAGGATCGCAGTTTTTGTTTGGTATTCTTTAAAACGATTTCTTATTTTACTTTCATCCTGATCATCAGGTCTTCCGCTGGTCAGACCCCTATTTAAAAGGCGTTCTATGAGAATTTCATCGGGTACTTCCAATGCGATCATTCCATTAATATTTTCATCTTTTTCAGATAAAAATTCATCTAGAGCTTTAGCTTGTGACTCGGTACGCGGAAACCCATCAAAAATAAACCCATTGGCATCGAGGTTTTTATTTACTTCGGCTTTTAGCATATCAATAGTTACTTCATCGGGTACTAAATCACCATTATCCATGTATGACTTAGCCAATAATCCCAGTTTTGTTTTGTTTTTAATATTGAAACGAAAAACATCACCTGTTGATATATGAATCAAATTATACTTGTGTTTTAGTATATCTGCCTGAGTTCCTTTTCCTGCTCCCGGAGGACCAAATAAAACTATGTTTTTCATAAAACTTAAAATTATTTAGGTAAAGATAAGTGAAATAATAATAATTTCTAATGCTAAAAATATTATAATATCAACTATTTTTTAGTTGATAAACATCTGGAAGATTTCTTCCTAATCTGTCATAATCCAACCCATAGCCAACAATGAATTTATCTTCAATAGGAATTCCAATATAATCAATTGCAAGATCTTTTTTAAAAACATCGGGTTTAAAAAACAGCGTTGCAATTTTTAACTGTTTGAGATCTTCATTTTTAAAGATATTGTAAATCTCTTCTAAAGTATTTCCGGTATCGATAATATCTTCTAAGATGACTACAGTTTTTCCTTTTAGATCTTCATTAATTCCCACCAATTTCTTTACTTTTCCTGTGCTATTAGTACCTTGATAAGATGTGAGTTTAACAAAAGACAAATGGCAGTTATAAGAATATGCTCTAACAAAATCGGCAACAAACATAAAAGAGCCATTTAACACACCCATAAAAATTGGTACTTCATCTTTATCTAGATCATTTTCAATTTGCTTCGCAATTGATTTAACGGCTTTTTTAATTTTATCTTTTGTAATAAAAAGCTCAAAATATTTATCATTTAGTTTTATTATATTCATATTCTCATGATTAATGCCAATAATTATAAAGGTAAATGGTTGCGAATTATTCTTATCTTAAAATATATGTTTTCATATCTTTAGCAGATGCGAAGTGTAAATTTACAGTATTTTATAAAACAAAACCTTTCAAGTTAATAAAAACTTGAAAGGTTTATTTTTTGTTTAATTGAATAATCCTATTGTTTTAATTTTTCATCATCTGATTTTATACTGGTGATATACATGATTGGAGATGCAACAAATAATGATGAATAGGTACCAACAATTACCCCTATGATCAAGGCAAACATAAATCCTTTTATTGAATCACCTCCAAAAAAGAATATTGCGAGTAAAACGATTAGCGTAGTTAAAGAAGTATTTACGGTTCTACCTAAAGTACTACTTAATGCATTGTTAACAACCCTATAAAAAGGCCAGGTAATATGTTTTTTACTAAATTCTCTAATTCTATCAAAAATAACCACTGTATCATTTAATGAGTAACCAACTACAGTTAGAATGGCGGCAATAAATGACTGGCCAATTTCCATATCAAATGGTAATACTTTATAGAAAAGTGAAAAAATTGATAGTACTATTAATACATCATGGAATACAGCCACTACAGCTCCCAAACTATATTGCCATTTTCTAAATCGCATCAAGATATATAAGAACACAACAATCAATGAGCCTAAAATTGCCCATATAGCAGCCTGTTTAATATCATCGGCAATCGTTGGACCAACTTTAATATTTTGCATAACACCAACATTTAAGTTGTTATCTGCACCTTTAAATTGATCGTATGTGATTGATTCCGGCAAGTAAGATTTTAAACCATTATATAATAAATTTTGAATTTCATCATCAACCGTTAAAGCATTATCATCAATTTTATATTTGGTTGTTATTTTTAATTGGTTAGCATTACCAAAAGTTTTTACTTCGGGCAAACTTCCAAAAGCTTCCTTTAAATTATTGGCAATTTCAGGAGCATTTACTGCTTTATCAAATCTAACAGTATAAGTTCTACCTCCTGTAAAATCAACACCATAATTTAAACCATTGGTTAGGAGAGAAGCAATACCAATAATGATAATCGTTCCAGAAATAATAAATGCCATTTTTCTCTTTTTCAAGAAATCAAAATGGATATTTTTAAACCAGTTTTTGGTGATATTGGTATTAAAAGTTAATTTATGTCCTTTATTTATATACCAGTCAACTAGCAAACGTGTAATGAAAATTGCTGAAAATAATGAAGTTACAATACCTATCATTAACGTTGTGGCAAAACCTTTAATAGGTCCTGTACCAAATACATAAAGGATAATACCTGTTAATAAGGTAGTGATATTTGCATCTAGAATTGATGATAAAGCACCGCTAAATCCGTCGTTTACAGATTCTTTTAATCCTTTACCTTTATGAAGTTCTTCTTTAATTCTTTCATATATAAGCACATTTGCATCAACCGACATACCTATTGTTAACACAATACCAGCAATACCGGGCAATGTTAGAACAGCACCAAATGCTGCTAACGTACCAAAGATAAATACAATATTAAAAATTAAAGCGATATCAGAAAAAATACCGGCTTTACCGTAATAGAATATCATCCAAGCGAATATCAATAATAAAGCAATGATAAATGAAATAGAACCACTGTCAATCGCTTCCTGACCTAATGAAGGTCCAACAACATCCGACTGAATAATTCGGGCAGCAGCAGGTAATTTACCTGATTTTAAAGCATTGGCTAAATCTTGTGCTTCTTCAATTGTAAACTGACCGGAAATGGATGTTCGGCCATGTGTAATTGCGTCGTTTACCCGAGGTGCAGAATATACATAATCATCTAAAACAACGGCTACAAATTTCCCAACATTAGCTGTGGTCATTTTAGCCCATTGTTTGGATCCTTTGGTATTCATTGACATACTAACTTCAGGATTTGCTCCTAATTGGTCAAATACCTGAGAAGCATCAGAAATCACATCACCTTGAATAGGAGCAATATCATCACGATTGGATTTAATGGCATAAAGATTTATTCTGTCAGTATCTGTAATTGGTTTTGCATCCCATAAGAATTTCGTGTATTTCATATTGGCAGGTAATAAATTCCTCACCTCTTTCATGGCAAGGTACTTATCAACAGTTGCAGTATCAGATACAGATGCTGAAGCGATCAATGAACTAATCTGATTTTGTGATTGTGGTATATTTGGTATTAATACTGAAAATAATGGATTTGCAGATTTTGTATCTACTGAGTCTTTTACTTCACCTAATAAATCGTCAATTTCTTTGTCTTTGGAAATGGAATCTGTGGATGAATCTTCTTCATCAACTTTTAAAATTTGTGCTAAAGTTGCATTTGAATTGATGAAAAATTGAGCCATTTCTTGGTTTGAATAAACTTCCCAGAATTGTAACTCAGCTGTACTTTGTAATAATTTTCTTACTCGATCAATATCTTTTGCACCAGGTAATTCAATTAAAATTCTTCCTGATTCACCAGTTCCTGCACGTTGAATGTTAGGTTGTGTAACGCCAAAACGGTCAATACGACTACGTAAAACTTCAAAAGCGGTGTTGATAGAGCCATTAATTTCTTCTTTTAATATTGGCTTAACCTCTTCATCACTCATTTTGAAGTTAATCTTATCTTTTAAAGATTTGTTGCCAAAAATACTTGGATCACTTAATTTTTCAGTGCCTTTACTTACTTGCTCAAAAGCTTCAAAAAATAATTGCAAATAATCCTTATCACTATCTTTTTCTGCTTTTGTTGCAAGGTTTAGCGCTTCGTTAAAAACGGCATTTTTTGATTTGTTTGATAATCCCACCAAGATATCTCTAACGGAAACCTCTAGAATTGCATTAATACCTCCTTTTAGATCTAAGCCGAGGTTAATTTCTTTTTCTTTTAATTCATTATAAGTAAAATCAGTAAATCCTAAATTTAGAATCTTAGTATTTGCAACTGAATCTAAGAAATGTTTTTTTATTTTAGCCAGTTCATCAATATCGTTAGACGAAACTTTAGACTCAGCATAAATTTCGGCATCTTTCTCTACATTTTTTGCAAACCAAGTAAACGATAGTTGGTATATGCTAACTAAAGCAAACAAAATTGCAAATGTTCTAATAAGTCCTTTGTTTTGCATTCTATTTCAAATTTTTATAAATAATTATTTTCAATTAAACGCGGCAAATATACTGAATTAATTTAGCTTTGAAAGAAAATTGTTGTGATTATTTAGTATGGAAATCTATTATAAAAATTGATGTTTTTTTAGTAAATTAGCAATACATAAAAATTCTACAAGATGAAACATTTAACTGATATTGAGATAGCTCAAAACACCAAATTACTTCATATAAAAAAAATTGCAAAAAAATTAAATATTGATGCTGATGACCTTGAGCGTTTTGGAAAATATAAAGCTAAACTACCATTATATCTAATTGATGAAGAAAAAGTTGCTAAAAATAACCTGATCTTGGTTACAGCTTTGACGCCAACTCCGGCAGGAGAAGGAAAAACTACCGTATCTATTGGGTTAACAGATGGTTTAAATAAAATTAATAAACATGCAACCGTTGTTTTGCGTGAACCTTCCTTAGGTCCTGTTTTTGGTATTAAAGGAGGTGCTGCTGGAGGTGGATACTCTCAAGTTGTTCCAATGGAAGATATTAATTTGCATTTTACAGGAGATTTTAATGCGATAGAAAAAGCCAATAATTTACTTTCTGCTTTAATTGATAATAATTTACAATGTGTACCTTGTTCGTTAAATCTTGATCCACGTACAGTTTTATGGAAAAGAGTTATTGACATGAACGATAGAGCTTTACGTCAAATAACAATTGGATTGGGAGGTACTGCCAATGGAATTCCTCGTGAAGATGGTTTTAATATTACTCCTGCTTCCGAAGTTATGGCAATTTTGTGTATGGCTTCAGGTTTTGAAGATCTTAAAAAACGTCTAGGAGATATATTTATTGGTTTTACCTTTGATAAGAAGCCAATTTTTGCACGTGATATAAAAGCTGAAAATGCTATGGCGATTTTATTGAAGGATGCTATAATGCCAAATTTAGTTCAGACATTAGAAGAGAATCCAGCTATTATTCATGGAGGGCCGTTTGCTAATATTGCTCAGGGTACCAACTCAATTCTAGCAACTAAAATGGGGTTGAGCTTATCGAATTATGTTGTAACAGAAGCGGGTTTTGGAGCAGATCTGGGAGCAGAGAAGTTTTTAAATATCAAATGTGTTGCTGCCGGATTAAATCCGAAAGCGGTAGTCTTAGTGGCAACAATTAGAGCTTTAAGACATCATGGAGGCGCAACAAAAGAGGAATTGAATACGCCAAATATTTCGTATGTAGAAAAAGGATTTCCTAACATAGAAAAACATATTGAAAATATTAGAAAATTTAATATTGAACCGGTTGTAGCAATAAATGCATTTACAAATGATTCTGAAGAGGAAATACAATTGGTAAAAGATAAATGTGCAGCTTTAGGAGTTCATGCAGTTTTATCAGAAGGATGGGCAAAAGGTGGTGAAGGTACTAAAGATCTTGCCAGAGCAGTAGTAGATATTGTTGAAAATAAAGCAACACAATTTAAACCACTATATGATTGGAAATCACCAATTGTTGAAAAAATTGAAACTATAGCACGGGAAATTTATGGAGCTGATGGTGTAGATTTTGATAAAAAAGCAAAACTTAATTTAAAGAGGATTGATAGATTAGGATATAATGATTTTCCAATTTGTATGGCAAAAACACAAAAATCATTTTCTGATAATGAATTTTTAAGAGGTAGGCCCAAAGGGTTTATTGTACAAGTGAGAGAAATTGAAATAGCTGCCGGAGCAGGTTTTGTTATACCAATTTTAGGAAAAATAATGCGCATGCCGGGATTACCAAGAGTACCTGCAAGTGAACATATGTTTATTGATAAAGATGGAAAGATCTCAGGATTGTCATAATAACCTGAGTTCAATCTATGATTTAACTCAGATTAATAAAAGATTCAAAATAAAAAATCCGCCAATTGGCGGATTTTTTAAAACTCAATATTTAGTACTCAATACTTAATATTACTATTTATAGATCTAGAAGTCCATTAGTTTTTTTAACAGCAGCAGCACTTGTTTGTAGTTTTGCTTTTTCGGCATCTGTTAATTCTAATTCAACTATTTTTTCGATTCCATTTTTACCAATAATACATGGTACGCCAATAGAAATATCGTCTAAACCATATTCTCCTTCTAATAAGGCAGAACAAGGGAACATTTTATTTTGATCACATGCGATAGATTGAACTATAGAAGAAACTGCAGCGCCAGGTGCATACCATGCACTAGTGCCTAATAATTTAGTTAAAGTAGCTCCGCCAACTTTGGTAGCTTCAACAACTTCATCTATTTTTTCTTCTGATAAAAATTTACTAACAGGAATACTGTTTCTAACAGCAAGTCTAGACAAAGGTATCATACCAGTATCACTATGACCTCCAATTACTATTCCGTTAACGTCAGAAGCCGGACATTCTAATGCTTCGGCCAAACGGTATTTAAATCTGGCACTATCTAAAGCTCCACCCATACCCAAAATACGATTTCTATCTAGACCGAGAGATTTATGAGTTAAATAAGCCATAGTATCCATTGGATTACTAACAACAATAAAAATAGCATCTGGAGAATGGTCTAAAATATTTTGAGTAACAGTTTTAACAATTCCTGCATTGATGCCAATCAATTCTTCTCTGGTCATTCCGGGTTTACGTGGAATACCGCTGGTTATAACAGCAACATCACTTCCTGCTGTTTTTGAATAATCATTTGTGCATCCTGAAACTTTTGTGTCAAATCCGTTTAATGATGCAGTTTGCATTAGATCCATTGCTTTTCCTTCTGCGTATCCTTCTTTGATATCGATCAAAACAACTTCAGAAGCAAAGTCTTTAATTGCAATGTACTCGGCACAACTTGCTCCAACAGCACCTGCGCCTACTATGGTTACTTTCATGTGTTTAAAAATTTAAAATTATATAACAAAAATAGTTTAAAAAACGGAGAACTTAAGTAACTATGACTACTTGATTTATAAATAAATTAAAGAAGTTCTTCATCTATGTTTTAATGATATTTAAATATCAATATTAGCGTAAATAGCATGTTTTTCAATAAATTCTCTACGAGGTGGTACGTCATCACCCATAAGCATAGAAAAAACTCTATCAGCTTCTGTACCATTTTCAATAGTTACCTGGCGCATTTTTCTGTATTCAGGATTCATAGTGGTGACCCATAGCTGTTCTGCATTCATTTCTCCAAGACCTTTATATCTTTGAATTGTTCCACCTCCATAACTTTCAATTAATGCATCACGTTCTTTATCCTCCCACGCATATTCTTTTTTTGCACCCTTTTTAACTAAATATAATGGGGGAGCTGCAATATAAATATTACCATTTTCAATCAATTCACGCATATATCTAAAGAAGAAAGTTAGAATTAATGTTTCAATATGACTACCGTCAACATCAGCATCACACATGATAACAATTTTATGATATCGTAATTTACTCATATTTAAGGCTCTGGGATCTTCTTCAGTACCAACTGTAACACCTAAAGCAGTGTACATACTTTTAATTTCTTCGTTTTCAAAAACCTTGTGTTGCATGGCTTTTTCAACGTTTAAAATTTTACCACGAAGCGGTAAAATTGCCTGATAATTCCGATCTCTACCTTGTTTAGCGGTACCCCCTGCCGAATCACCTTCGACTAAGAATATTTCACAAAGTTCCGGATCACTCCAGGCACAATCTGATAATTTACCTGGTAATCCACCGCCAGACATTACAGTTTTACGCTGTACCATTTCACGCGCTTTAGATGCGGCATGTCTTGCCTGAGCTGCAAGGATAACCTTTTGGACAATGATCTTAGCATCATCCGGGTTTTCTTCCAGATAATTGGTAAGCATTTCAGATACAGACTGGCTAACTGCCGAACTTACATTACGATTACCTAGTTTGGTTTTGGTTTGTCCTTCAAATTGAGGCTCAGCAACTTTAACAGAAATTATCGCAGTTAATCCTTCACGAAAATCATCACCCGAAATGTCAAATTTTAATTTGCTCAACATTCCTGAAGATTCGGCATATTTTTTTAAAGTATGTGTTAATCCTCTTCTAAATCCCGAAAGGTGTGTTCCTCCTTCATGAGTATTTATATTATTTACATAAGAATGTAAATTTTCAGTAAAAGAAGAATTATAAACCATTGCAACTTCAACTGGAATGCCGTTTTTTTCGCCTTCCATGCTAATAACCTCGGAGATTAATTGATCACGAGTTGCATCGAGATATCTAACAAATTCTTTTAAACCTTCTTCGCTGTAAAATTCCTCATAAATATAATTACCTTCATCATCTTTTTCTCTTTTATCAGTTATTGTAATTGTGAGGCCTTGATTTAGATAAGCTAATTCTCTTAACCGTGTAGTTAGGGTTTCGTAACTATAAACTATTTCACATTGAAAAATTTCATCATCTGCCCAAAAAGTTACCTCGGTGCCTGTTTCGTTTGATTCTCCAACTACTTTTGTAGGATAAAGGGGTTTACCTCTTTCATATTCTTGTTGCCAAACCTTACCCTCACGAAATACAGTTGCTTTTAAGAGTTTTGATAGTGCATTAACCACAGAAACACCCACACCATGTAAGCCGCCTGATACTTTATAAGAATCTTTGTCAAATTTTCCCCCGGCACCAATTTTGGTCATCACAACTTCTAAAGCTGATACACCTTCCTTTTTATGTATGCCAACAGGGATCCCTCTACCATTATCTTTTATTGTAACCGAATTATCTTCATTAATAGTTACATCAATTCTATCACAATGATTGGCCATTGCCTCATCAATTGAATTGTCAATTACTTCATAAACCAAATGGTGTAGTCCTCTTGAACTGATATCACCAATATACATTGACGGACGCATACGCACATGTTCCATGCCTTCTAAGGCTTGAATACTATCAGCTGAATACTGGTCTTTTTTTATTTCTTCACTCATGTTTTTTGCGATAATTTTTATCAAAATTTATTAACGTACAAATATAGTAAAACCACTTATTCTAAGCGGGTTTTTTAATGAAATATAAGGGTAAGTTATCAACATTTTATTGTGTAAATGAATAGCAATTCTATGGATGAATATACATTGTTAAATAGGGAATAGGTAAAAATAAAAAAAGCTCAAAATTTGAGCTTTTTTTATTTGCATTCAAAACACTTAATGCTTTTGCTTTAATGTAAAATCTGAACTAATATTTGTCCCCTCATTAAACAGATTTTATTTTGGTTTTTAAATATTTTGTAGAAAAAGAAAAAACCAATTTAAATATTGGTATAAATATATGTTTGAATTCTAAAGTAATTCTGAAGTTTTGTAAAAAAATAGAAAAACCCGATTCATTTAGAATCGGGTTTTTACTGTGCAAATTAAAATAGCTTAATATTTCAATGTATTTGCTTATAAGTTAATTTGTAATAATATTAATCCCCTCAGTCAACATTATTAAAAATTGAACTCTACTAGTTACTTTTGTAACCGTTTATTTCAGTATCCATATTTTAATGAATTTTGAACTTTCTGAAATAAGTAAAAAATTGATTTCTCAACTAATTACGAGACAAATATATTTTTAGATTCTAAAGAGATTCTGAAGTTTTGTAAAAAAATAGAAAAACCCGATTCATTTAGAATCGGGTTTTTACTGTGCAAATTAAAATAGCTTAATATTTCAATGTATTTGCTTATAAGTTAATTTGTAATAATATTAATCCCCTCAGTCAACATTATTAAAAATTGAACTCTACTAGTTACTTTTGTAACCGTTTATTTCAGTATCCATATTTTAATGAATTTTGAACTTTCTGAAATAAGTAAAAAATTGATTTCTCAACTAATTACATTGCGAATGTATTTTTAGATTCTAAAGAGATTCTGAAGAACTAAATATTATTTTTTGAATATTGTTAAAAATATATTGAAAAATGGTGTTGTTTATTTGAATATGAGTGATTTATCTTCCAATTATATATATCACATACTTTTTTAACAATAGCAAGTCCAAGTCCAAAAGATTCTGAGGAATTACTATCTTTTTTAAAGCGTTCAAATAATGATTCTGAAGAAATGCTTAAAGGTTCACCTGAGTTAGAGACAGTTAAAAAAACATCGCTGGTAGTAATATGAATATTTCCTTTCTTGTGATTGTGTTTAATTGCATTTCCTATTAAATTTGAAATTACCATATCAAATAACATAGGATTAGCATCAATTTTAGCATCTAAAGATAGATTATTGCTAACACTGATCTTTTTAGCATAAATAAAATCTTCAAAGAGTTCAAGTTGATCGTTAATAACATTGTTTATTATTAATGTTTCTTTTTGACTGTATTGTTGATTTTCTATTTTAGAGAGTGTCAACAATGTTTTGTTTAGTTTAGAGAGTCTTTTTGATGCTGAATACACAGAACTGATCAATTGTTTGTCATTATCTTTTAAACTTTCTGATTGCATTAAGAATTCTAATTTTGATTGCATAATTGCTAATGGGGTTTGCATTTCATGCGATGCATTCTCAGTAAATTCTTTTAAATTATTGAAATCGGAGCTTAATTTATCAGTTAATTTTGTTAGTGATTGATTGAGTTCTTTGAATTCATCAATTTTTGTAGCTTCTAGTATAATGGGTTTATTCTTTTCAACGGAAAAGTTTTTAAGTGAATCCAAATTTTTATAAAAAGGATGCCATACTTTTTTTGCAAAAATGATATTTATAAAATATACGGTAGCAACCAGTAGTAGAATTAATAACGCCACGGATAAACTTATTGCTAACACAAATTCACGATTTTTTACCTGAGAGCTACGGGTAATTATTCTGTATGTTTTACCCTGTAATGTTTCAATGGAAGTTAATTGACGGTATAATTCATAATTTTCAACACCATTAATAACTTGATACATTAAAGTATCTTTAAAATAAAGTGTGTCTTTTACCTGGTTTTTTGCAATATAATCTTCAACATCAAAAATGGGTAGTGGATAATCATATTTAATTTTTTGAGCAATTATTTCTTTATCGTATAATAATTTTTCATCCTGACGTTTGGTAATAATGTTTTTTAAGATATAATAAATAAATGTACTCGATATAAAAAAAATTAGAATAGAGTATAAAAGATAAGTTCTTCTTATTTTTTGGAGTAATTTCATTTATTCTCCAAATTTATATCCAAGTCCGTAAATGGTTTGCATATAGTCTGTTGCACCTTTAGTTTTGAGTTTTTTTCTTAAGTTTCGCATATGCGTATAGATAAAGTCAAAATTATCAGCTAGATCAATACTGTCTCCCCATAAGTGTTCTGCTATTGATTCTTTGGTTAGTACCCTATTTTTATTTGTTATAAAATATAGCAACAGAAAAAATTCTTTTTTAGTCAGATCAACAGGTAGATTATTTACTTTTACAATTTTTGCATTAGGATCAATTTCAATTTCATTGAATATTATGGTATGATTACCTTCAAATTTTTGTCTTCTGATTAAAGAATTAATTCTTGAATTTAACTCTGCTAAATGAAAAGGCTTTGTAATATAGTCATCAGCACCTAGATCTAAACCTTTTAATTTATCATCTAATGAATCTTTTGCTGACACGATTAAAACACCCATATCTGGTTTGTCGGTCTTAATAAGTTTAAGTAGATCTAAACCGTTACCATCAGGTAAATTGATGTCTAAAATAGCAATATCATAATTATAAGAGATCAACTTATCTTCAGCTTCAAAAAAATTAACAGCAAATTCACAAATAAAATCTTCTTTTTGTAGATACTGACACATTACGTTTACCAGATCTTTTTCATCTTCAATAATCAATATTTTCATCAGTTTATTTTTTTTCTAGAGTATTTAAAAATCAATACAAAGTTAATATTAAAATTTGTTATACTGTTATTTTAAGGGAAATGCTTATAACTTATTGTACTTGAATATAATAATGGAGTTATATTTTTCATTTAAATAATTTTGATTTTGATTAAATTAATACATAATAAATCAATTTTTAAATATGGTTAAACTTTAAATATAATAAAATTATAAAATGAACGTTTAGATATTCGTACGCATTAAAAAAATTCAATTGCTATGAATAAAAAATGTTTTTTTGCGGCCTTGATAATAACTTTGTTGTTTAGTGAGCAAAATTTTGCTCAATCTTTACAGGGTCTAGATAAGAGTCCGCTTGATATTGCATATTTACGTCCAAATAAATTATCCACTCCTTTAATTAAAGTCATTTACGGAAGACCAAAAAAACAAAGTGATGTTGTTTTTGGTAATCAGGTTCCTTTTAACAAAATATGGCGTACTGGTGATAATGAAGCAACTGAAATTAAATTTTATTCTGATGTAAAAGTTGGAAATAAACTTATTAAATCAGGCACTTATATCTTACACACCATACCGGGTGAAAAGGAATGGACCATTATTTTAAATAGTAATACAGATTCTTGGGGAGCATTTTTTTATGAAGAATCAAAAGATGTTGCCAGAATAAAAGTTCCATCTCATAAAGCAGAATCGATAGATGTTTTTTCTATAGGCTTTAAACAAAGGTATAATAATACTTTTATGGTGTTGGCTTGGGATACAACCCGTGTAAATATTCCGATTGAAACTCAATCTCAAATTTTAGCAGAATTATAAAAATTGCTTTACCGTTTAGGTTTATTAGATGCTATAAATATTTTTATCATGAAAAAGAATTATTATTTAGTAGTTTTTACATTTTTATTTTTAAATTTAAACTCTTCAGCACAAGATTTTAATGATCTTGATAAAAGTCCACATGATATCGCATATTACCGTACGAATAAGATTTCATCTCCAATTATAAAAGTTTTATACGGTCGTCCTCAAAGTAATGGGAATGAAGTATTTGGTGAAACTATTCCGTTTGATAAGGTTTGGAGTGTGGGAGCAAATGAGGCTACTGAAATAGTATTTTTTCAGGATGTGGTTTTTGGTGGTACAAAAGTTAAAAAAGGAACCTATGTTATGTATGCTATTCCTCATGAAAAAGAATGGACAATTATATTAAGTAATAATCTTGATGTTTGGGGATCAAAGGAATATGATATGAAGTATGACGTAGCACGGATAACTGCAAAAGTAAAAAGAGCAGAGCCTTTAGAGGTCTTTTCAATTGGATTTAAAGAAAAAGGTAATAAAGTTAATATGGCTTTAGCTTGGAATACAACCAGAGTTATTGTTCCTATTAGTCTTTAAGTTTAATGATCAAAGATTAAAGCTTAAAATATTTATTCTATCTTCAATTCTTTAAGCTTTTTTCGAATACACAAAATTAATCATCTTTTAACCTGAATTCGAGCTAAGCTTTGCTCTCAGTTTCAGATAATTAATACATAGACGAGTCAAATTTTCGCAGCACTATCAGGATAATGCAAGGGAATTTGATGAAGTATATGGGCTAAATATCGAAATCTGCAAGCAGAAAAGCTAATAGCACACCATCTTTGACTAAAAATAACTTGTAATAACACGTTATTACTTCTTGATTTTCAGCACCAAATCTAATGCACTATTGGCTTTCTGTGAGATATATCTTAGCTCGAATTCAGGTTTTTAGGTTTTTATAAATTGCAATGTATTATTACTCTTTTAGAAACAAGATATATTTTTAAAAATAATATCTCCTAAAAGCCTCTAGAGCTGCATAATCTGCAAAGCCTAAAGCATTGTATTTTTCTGCGGTTTCTCTGTTTTTATCTTCTGCACGCATCCAAAATTCTCTTGAGTCATCTCCTTGGAATAATGCACCATCCTTTTGTGATTGATGGTAAAAAATAGCATGACGTTTTTTTAAGATCTGGTCGGGACTCATAGGAACAACCATTTCAATTTCGTTAATATCCCATTCGTGCCATGCTCCACGGTATAACCAAACTCTGCAATTCTTCATGTATTTTTCATCTTTCAATTGTTTTAAAGTATAAAATAATGAATCTAAACAAAATTTATGTGTACTATGAGGTCCGGCAAGATCTTCAGATGCATAAATTTGATGAGGTTTTACCTTTGATATAAGATCATTCATTTTTTTGAAATCGATATCACTTAATTTATTCTTAGTAGGTGTACCGGTTTCATAGAAAGGTAGATCTAAATAGTGAACATGTTCATCTAAAATATTTAAATATCTGGTTGCTGCAATTGATTCTTTACGACGAATCATACTTTTTAGTTTTCTGACCTCTATGGAGTCAATATCGTATTCTTTTTTGTTTTTAATAGTTTTAATTATATTCTTAACATTTGAATTATCTCCATTCATAGTAAGAGCAACTTCCGCAAATTTCAGTGCTTCTTCATCTGAAACAGCAATATTGCCTGAAGTTTGATAGGCAATATGTACTTCATGGCCTTGATCTACAAGTCGGTCAATTGTGCCGCCCATTGAGATTACATCGTCACCAGGGTGTGGGCTAAAAATAATAACACGTTTTTTTGTGGGATCTTTGCGTTCAGGACGATTGCTATCATCGGCATTTGGTTTTCCACCTGGCCAACCGGTAATAGTATGTTGTAATTTATTAAATAAAATGATATTTAAATTATAGGCAGATCCATGTTCTACCAATAAATTTGACATTCCATTATTATTATAATTTTCATCGGTTAACTTCAATAAAGATTTTTCTTTCAATTCACTTAACCAAATAGCAGCTTTTAGCGTAAGGTTTTTAGTCCAATCACATGGTTTTACTAACCAAGGAGTTTTGATTCTAGTTAATTCTTGAGAAGCTCCTTCATCTAAAACAAAAGTACAATTATTGTGATTTTGAAGATATGAAGATGGTATTTCAGAAGTAATTACTTCTTCTATTGCTTTTTTAACTACAGCAGCTTTATTAATACCCCAGGCTAATAAAACGATGCGTTTAGCTTTTCTAATGGTGCTGATTCCCATAGTAATGGCAACTCTTGGTACATTGTCAATTCCTAAAAAAGCCGGTGCTGCATCTACACGAGTAATATGATCTAAGGTAATAGTTCGGGTACCAGAATTGTAGTGCGATCCAGGTTCATTGAAGCCAACGTGACCTGTTCTACCAATACCTAGCAATTGAAAATCCAGTCCTCCGGTATTTTTGATTTTCATTTCATAATCAATGCAAAATTGTTGAATCTGATCAGGAGCAATAGTACCGCTTGGAATATTAATATTTTCAGGAAGAATATCAATATGGTTAAATAAATGCTCGTGCATAAAATACCAATAACTTTGGATATTCTCTTTTTCCATCGGATAATATTCATCCAGATTAAAAGTAATTACATTCTTAAAACTCAAGCCTTCTTCTTGATGCATTCTAACCAATTCTTCATATACATCAATCGGTGAAGAACCTGTTGCCAAACCAAGAATGCAATTTTTATTTTGTGAGGCTTTCTCTTTTATAAGCTCTGCAATTTCTTGTGCAACTATTTTGGAAGCTTTCAAAGAATCTTTAAAAACTACATTGTGTATTTTTTCAAATCTAGTGTCTTCAAATTTTCCGGCTTCGGCGTGTTTTATAATGTCAATTCTCATAAATCATTGATTTTTTTGAATAATATTGAATATATTTTCTAAAATTATATTTTGAGTATCCTAAAAGGTGACCCGACTTCAAAGATAATAATATCTGATTGTTGCCAGAGAATAATAATAAGTTTTTTATTCGTGAGATTTTAAAAAATTTATTTCCATTTTTTAGTTAGTCGAACCCGC
>JAOZVI010000054.1 GCA_029938265.1 Flavobacteriaceae bacterium
TTTATAAAGGTTTCTTACTATATCATTTGCATATAGTTTTTTTATAAATTCCACTATTTTTACTTCATTACAATACACCCAAAATTGATGAATATCATTGTTTTTCTTGACGTACGTCATTGTTTTGTATTAAAACGAGTAATAACTTTGAATATTAATTAATAATCAAAAATATATTTTATAATCCCATTTATAATAATATAACCATCTGATCAAGAGTTCTGGATGAGTACATTATAAAATGTATTATTTAAATTTTATGGAGTTAAAGAGTTAGTTATGAGCAAGTTTTTCAAAGAACTTAATCGCAGAAATGTGATCAAATCAACTTTAGCCTTTATTGTTGTTTCATGGGTTATATTGCAATTTATTTCCATAATTTTACCAATTATTGAAGCACCCGAATGGGTATTAAAATTACTTACTTTTTTGATGTTGATCGGACTTCCTGTTTGGATATTTTTTTCATGGGTTTATGAAATTACACCAACCGGAATAAAAAAAACATCTGAAGTTTTAACTCATGAATCGATAACAGCTCAAACAAATAAAAGATTAAATATAATAATTCTAGTCGTTCTTATCATTGCAATTATTGTGTCTTTTTTTATAGATTCTTCTCCTAAAAGAAATAATTTTACTGATACTGGCACTACTTCTGAAAAAATCATAGCCGTATTACTTTTTAATGATATGTGTGAGGAGGACACCCAATGGTTTTGTGATGGGGTAACCGAAGATATTAGAACTAATTTGACTAGAATTGGTGATATAAAGGTAAGATCTCGTAAATCTGTGATGCAGTATAAAGAGTCAGATAAAACAATTCCTGAAATAGCAAAAGAATTAGGCGCTTCATATATTATTGCAGGTAGTTTGAGAAGGCAAAATAATAAGGTTAGAATTTCTGCACAATTAATTAATGCCAATGATGAACAACTTTGGTCAGATAATTATGATGGAGAATTAGATGATGTTTTAAAAATTCAAAATGATATTTCAAAAAAAATAGTAGAACAGCTTAAAATTGTCTTAACACCTGAAGATATGAAGACATTAACATCTTTCCCAACAGAAAATATTGAAGCTTATCAATTAGTTTTAAAAGGTCGTTCATTAGCAGAAAACAGGACAGAAGATGGTATCAAGACAAGTATTGAGTTATACAAAAAAGCTATTGATCTAGATCCTAATTATGCTGGGGCTTATGCCGAGGTGGCAAATTCTTATAATTTATTGGGTCATTATAATTATTCAGATCGTGAAGAGAGTAATAAAATGGCTAAAGATTATATTAAAAAATCATTAGAAATTGATCAGAACGCAGTTCGTGCACACACAACTTTAGCGAATATATATGTTAATGAAGAGAACTGGGAAAAAGCAAAAGAAAATTTTGAAAAAGCAATTTCATTAAATTCAGATGACGCAACAGCGCATCATCATTTTGCTCTTTATTATAAGGCAAAACCAATACCAGATAAAAAAAATTATTTAAAACAGATTAGTATTGCACATGAACTAGACCCTTTTTCAATTCCAATTAATGAAACTAGAATTCTTGCTTTATTAGATAATGATAAACCACAGGAAGCTAAAACATTATATAATAAAAATATTTCAAGAATATCAATATGGCAAAGAGATGCTTTAAAGGCAAAAATTAATAGTTATCTAAAAAAAGATTGGACAGAAGCAATTTTTGTTTTCAAAGAGGCATTAGAAAGTGATCCTAATAACCCATATTTACATTTGATCATGGGACATTATTATAATGGTATTTTAAATGATGATGTTAATTATTTGAAGCATTGTGAAATCGCTTTTCAGTTAGATTCAACTTCATCTTATTATGCTAAATGGTATTTTGATTCATTATTAGACAATCAAAAATATAATAATGTATTTAAATTGTTAAATGATGACAAATTGAATAATATATTTGGTAGTGATGGTAAAAACAGGGTGTCTTATAAATACTATTTAGCCATTGAAAATTATGAAAAAGCTATGGAATATCTGCTAAAATATTTTGATGAAAATAATGACAATGATATTTATAATAAGGCGGAAATATTTACATTAAAAGATGATAAAAAAGATGTTAACGATATACTTAATAAGTATCAATTGGATTATAATAGTAAAGCAAAGATATTTGCTCTTCTAAATGAGAAAGATTCCATGTATTTTTATTTAAATAAACTTACCAAAATCAATCAAATTATTACTTTAAATGGGATGGATGAAATTTTTGGTAAATATGCCAACGAATCTAAATACAAGACGTATTTAGAAAAGCATTATTTGCCAACTACTACAAAATAACGAATTGATATTAAGTTTAATACCTTACGGGATGGTGTCTTAACTTATTTCAATTTCTTTTTTACAGAAACTTCCTGATAAGCTTCAATAATGTCTAACTGTTCAATATCGTTATAGTTTTTAATTTGAATTCCACAATCATATCCTTTTGCAACTTCTTTAACATCATCTTTAAATCGTTTTAACGAAGCTAATTCGCCGGTAAATATTACCACATTATCTCTAATGATTCTAATTTTAGAATTACGATAAATTTTGCCATCAAGCACCATACAACCTGCAATGGTACCAACTTTAGATATTTTATAGGTTTCCCTTATTTCAACATTACCTGAAATCTCCTCAACAATTTCAGGAGATAATAGTCCTTCCATGGCATCTTTGACATCATTTATTACGTTGTAAATAATAGAATAATACCTAATGTCAATTTCTTCTTTTTCGGCATTTTGTTTTGCACTGGCACTAGGTCTTACGTTAAATCCTATAATGATAGCATCAGATGCAGACGCTAACGAAACGTCCGATTCGGTAATGGCTCCAACTCCTTTATGGATAATATTTACATGAATTTCTTCAGTAGATAGTTTTTGTAATGAATCTGTAAGCGCTTCAATTGATCCATCCACATCTCCTTTTAAGATAATATTTAATTCTTTAAATCCACCTAAAGCAATTCTTCTACCTATTTCATCTAATGTTATATGACGTTGTGTTCTAATTGATTGTTCGCGGTGTAATTGTGATCTTTTAGAAGCAATATTTTTGGCTTCCCGTTCATCTTCGTAAACTTTAAACTTATCACCTGCCTGAGGAGCTCCGTCTAAACCAAGTACAGATACTGGTGTTGAAGGTCCGGCTATTTCAATATTATTTCCGCGTTCATCATGCATTGCTTTAATTTTACCAAAATGTTTTCCGGCCAACATAAAGTCACCAATTTTTAAAGTACCGGCTTGTATCAATATGGTTGTAACATATCCTTTTCCCTTATCTAAAAGAGCTTCAACCACACTACCAACAGCAGGTTTATTTGGATTTGCTTCTAATTCCAACAATTCAGCTTCCAGCAATATCTTTTCTAGTAATTCATTCACTCCAGTTCCTTTTAGAGCAGAAATATCATGTGATTGGATTTTACCTCCCCAATCTTCTACCAATAAATTCATATTGGCCAATTCTTCTTTTACCTTTTCAGGATTTGCATCTGGTTTATCGATTTTATTAATAGCAAAAATAATTGGAACGCCAGCAGCTTGTGCATGACTTATTGCTTCTTTGGTTTGCGGCATTATAGAATCATCTGCCGAAATTACAATTACTACAATATCCGTTAATTGAGTTCCACGTGCACGCATGGCAGTAAAAGCTTCGTGCCCTGGTGTATCTAAAAATGTGATTTTTTGTTTATTTTCTAATTCAACGGCATAAGCACCAATATGTTGCGTAATACCTCCCGATTCTCCAGCGATAACATTTTCTTTACGAATAAAATCTAATAAAGATGTTTTACCATGATCTACGTGGCCCATAATAGTAACCACAGGTGCTCTATGAATTAAGTCATCCGGATTATCTTCAACTTCATCCTCAGTTTCTTCAACTTCAGCATCAACAAATTCAACTTGATAACCAAATTCTTCTGCAACGATCGTCAAAGTTTCAGCATCTAATCTTTGATTCATGGTAACCATTAAACCAAGTGACATACAGGCTGAAATTATTTGAGTAACAGATGCTTCCATCATGGTTGCAACTTCATTTACTGTAACAAATTCAGTTACTTTAATAATTTTCTCTTCAGCTTCTTGTTGTTCTAATTCTTTTTCTGTTTGTTGACGATGTAGATCTCTTTTTTCTTTACGATATCTGGCTCCTTTACCTTTTTTAGATTTACCTTGTAATTTTTCAAGCGTTTCTCTTACCTGTTTTTGTACTTCTTCTTCATTAGGTTCTTCTTTAAGAATAGGTTTACGCTTTCTACCAACATTACCTCCTTTTTTGTAAGGCTCTCTAGTGTTGGTTCTATTACCCGAAGCAGGAGAAGGTTTTTGAATTCTTTTTCTCTTTCTTTTACTTCTAGAAGTAGTTTCGCTGGTACTTTTCTTAGGTTTATCTTCTGGTTTTTTCTTAGGTTTCTTCTCAAATTGAGTAAGATCAATTTTTTGGTCAGTTATTTTTGGGCCAGATAATTTTTGGTATTTGGTTTCAATAGTTTCAGGTTCTATTTCAGCATTAACCTCTTCTGCAACCTCTTCAGGTATAGTAGGTTCTTTAGTTTTAGCCTCCTCTTTCTTTACAACTTTTTTTATCTTAGGACTTAGATCAATTTTACCAACTGTTTTTGGCTTTTTAACTTTTACATTTGATTTTATAACTTCAGTCTCCTTTTTAGTTTCTTTTGGTTCTTCTTTAGGAGCTTCTTTAATTTCTTCTTTCTCTTCTTCTTTTTCTAAAACTTTTTCTTCAACCTTAGGTTCAAGATCAATTTTACCAACTTGTTTAGGTCCTGTTAATTTCTCGCTGTCGGTTTTAAAAATCTCATTATGTTTGGCTTCTTCTTCTAAACGTTTGAGCTCTATTTCTTTGAATAGCTCCTCTTTTTCTTTTCTCTTTTCTTCTCCAATCTCAATAGAGCTTTCTCTTTTGCTCTTATCTGTTTGGAACTCATCTGAAAGTATTGAATAAATTTCCTGAGAAATTTTTGTATTAGGACGCGGCTCAATATCAACTCCTTTGCTAGAAAGAAATTCAACAGCCCTGTCTAAAGAAATATTCAATTCTTTCAGGGTTTTATTTAATCGTAATGTTTTTTGTAAAGCCATATAATTATTTAATTGGACCTCTTTATTTTAATATTGCTTAATAAATTAAGCCTCAAATTCTTCTTTTAAAATTCTTTGAACATCCAAAATTGTTTCTTCTTCCAGATCGGTTCTTTTTACTAGATCTACTACATCTAATTCAAGTACACTTTTGGCAGTATCCAAACCAATTTTCTTGAATTCATCAATGATCCATTTTTCTATTTCATCCGAAAATTCTGTTAATTCAACATCTTCTGAATCTTCTCCTTCTCTTTGAACATCAATTTCATATCCCGTTAACATACTTGCCAAACGAATATTTACACCACCTTTACCAATAGCTTTTGAAACTTCTTCAGGTTTTAAAAATACTTCTACTCTTGGTCTTTCTCCTTCTTCTGTTGCTTCGTGAATTTTAACAGAAACTACTTTTGCAGGACTTAAAGCCCTGGCAATAAAAACAGTATCATTTTTAGTAAAATTGATAACATCAATATTTTCATTACCTAGTTCGCGAACAATACCATGAATTCTTGATCCTTTCATTCCCACACAAGCTCCAACCGGATCAATTCTATCATCATAAGAGTCAACTGCTACTTTTGCTTTTTCACCCGGAATACGTGCAACCCGATCAATAGTAATTAAACCATCGAAAACTTCAGGAATTTCTTGCTCAAATAATTTTACCAAAAAATCAGGATCGGTTCTTGATAATATGATTGCCGGTTTATTACCTCGTAATTCCACATTTTTGATGATCCCTCTAATCGATTCACCTTTACGGAAATAATCAGAGTGAATTTGCTCACTTTTAGGCAAGATCAATTCAACACCGTTATCATCTAATAAAATTACCGCATTGTGTCTAACGTGATGTACTTCAGCATTATACAATTCGCCTTCTAATTCTTTGTATTGTTTATATGTATTTGTATTATCGTGCTCGTGAATTTTAGAAATTAAATTTTGACGAAGTGCTAAAATTGCTCTTCTACCTAAATGGGCTAATTTAACTTCTTCCGATGCATCTTCACCTACTTCAAAATCAGGTTCAATTTTTCTGGCATCTGAAAGCGAGATCTCTTCATTCTCATCTTCTACTTCACCATCTTCAACAACTATTCTGTTTCTCCAAATTTCTAAATCACCTTTATCGGGATTAATGATAATATCAAAATTATCGTCAGAACCATATTGTCTTTTTAATGCAGTTCTAAAAACCTCTTCCAGTATCGCCATTAGCGTTACTCTATCTATATTCTTATCATCTTTAAATTCAGAAAATGATTCAATTAATGCAATGTTTTCCATTCTTATTAAATAATAATTTTAACTTTTGCTTTTCGTATATCTTTTAGTGGAATTATAGCTTCTTTTTCCACTGTTATTTTTCCTTTACCTATAGGTTTTTGCTCTCTTGCTTTCCAGTGTAAGGTAATATTTTTATCATTAGCTTCAACCAATTTACCTTCATAATTCCCATTTTCGGTTTTAATGATCATGATTCTATTCATGTTCTTTTTATATTGTCGAACATTTACTAAATCATCAGAAATATCAGGAGAAGTTACTTCTAGTGAGAAATCTTCATTTTCTCTATCGAGATTATGTTCAATATGCCGGCTTATTCTAATACATTCTTTTAAAGTTACTCCATTGTCACCGTCAACAATTACCTTAATTATACTATTGTTATTTATATTAAAATCAATTAAAAATAAAGCTTTATTTTCAGCAATAGCTTCATCAACTAATTTTAAAACATGCTCTTGATTCATTTTAATTGTATAAAAAGAGGGGACTTTTTGTCCCCTCCAAGCTCATAACATCATAAATTTCGGTGCAAATATAGTAATTCCTTTTATTTTTGACAAAAATCATGCTTTTATATCTGTAAATTTCTTATATTTAACTTACTAATTTTTATAAAAATAATTATGAAACAAACATGAAAAAATTTAATCAATTATTTTTTTATAAAAAATGATTAAAATTTTCATGGGTGAGTTAAGCGATTACATTAGCTTCCTATCTTTTAATTAACTTATTTATAAATAGTTACAAAAATTCAAACAAATGAAAAGAATATTAGTCCCAATTGATTTTTCGAAAGAAGCAGAAAGTGCAGCTAAAGTTGCAGCTAGTATTGCCAAAAAAAAAGGCAGTGAAATTTATTTATTGCACATGCTGGAATTGCCAGTAAATATTATTGATCCATCTGAAATAGGGGGGATGAATAAAGGTCCGCAAGCTTTATTTTATATGAAACAGGCACATGAAAAATTTGATAGCTTTGTAAAACTTCCATTTTTTAAAGGAGTTAAAGTTGTAGAATCTGTTCAATTTCATATGGCTTTTGCCGGTATTATTGAAGAAAGCAAGAAAAATAAAATTGATCTGATTGTTATGGGCTCACGAGGAGCAAGTGGTTTGCAAGAAATGTTTATCGGTTCAAATACCGAAAAGGTTGTAAGAAGATCAGAAGTGCCTGTGTTGGTTATTAAAAAAGGTTCTGATAAATTTGATCCCAGAGATATTGTTTTTGCTTCTGATTTTAAAAAGGAAAGTAAAAGGGTATTCCAAAATGTACTTGATTTTGCCAAAATATTTGATTCCAAAATACACTTTTTATACGTAAATACAATTCATAATTTTGATACTACAAAAAATATTGAAAAGAAAATGAAAAAATTTATAAGTGATTTTGATATAAAAGATTGTACTAAAGCTATTTATAATGATATTTCTATTGAAAAAGGTATTTTGAGTTATAGCAGAGATATAAAAGCTGATCTAATTGCACTTAATACACACGGACGTAGTGGTTTATCGCAATTATTTAACGGAAGTATTGGAAGAGAATTAGCAAATCATGCATTGAGACCGGTAATTACATTTAAGATGTAAATATTTGAAAATTATTTAGATTTTTTAATCTTTAAATAGGAAAAGCCTTCGAATTTTAAAAATTCGAAGGCTTTGTTATATATTTTTGATTAGAAGAAAAATTATTTTTTGATCAATTTCCTAACTGTTATGCCCTTTTCGGAATGTATCTTGATCATATAAATACCTTTTGTAAGATATTGAAGATTGATCGATCTAAAATTGTTATTAACAATTTTTACTCTCTGACCCAAAAGTGTAAATATTTCAACTTTTATTAGCCGAATTTCTGAGTCAATTGTTAAATTATTAGCAACCGGGTTTGGGTATAATTTAATATTTTGTGTTAAAAGTAAATCCTCATTACTTTTAATACTTTCGGTATTTGTAATTCCGGATTCAGGTTTTACAATAGTTTGAGCATAACTATTTCCTAAAAATAATAAGAAAAAAATAAAAAAAATGTAATTTTTTACCATTGCCAATAATTATAAAATTCAATTGAATACTGATTTAAAATTACTCAAAAAAAATTAGAATTACAATGAGTATTGATAAGTTAATAAGAATATTGTATTTGATCTGACTATTTAATCTATTAAAAAAAGATATTTTTTTGATATGATTTTTAATTTATTAAAATAATAACTTTGAACTTTTTTAAAATTGTAGTTTTTAAAACAATAAATAGTTAAATTTAGCATTTAATTATATAAAAATAGATTTGTGGTTAAATACTTATTCCTAATACTATTTATTGTTAGTTATTCATTACAATCTCAAATATTAACTATAACTACTACTTCAAAAAGTTCTGTATGGACTCCTGCAAAAGTTGTTAAAACCGGACAACCTTTAACATGGAAAGCAACAGCAACGGGTATGATTGATCAGGTAATAACAACTTTGGGGTTGCCAATATTTGATTTCTCAGTTAGTAGATCATCGGATGTAACAATTATTGTTACTTCTTCAGATGGTGTTGATGGATTTAAAGAAATAACAGTTAATTCTTTAAATATCAATACAATACAAATTCAAAACGCAAAGGCTTTAACAGAATTATCATGTACTGATAATCAATTAACAGAATTGGATCTAAAAAATAATCAAAGCTTAAGAAACTTATTTTGTCATTCAAACCAGTTGAAAGATTTAAATATATCACATAATAAATTATTATTGATTTTAGCATGTTTTAATAACCAAATTCCGGAATTAAATGTTACGAATAACACACAACTTACTTCATTATCTTGTAGTAACAATTTATTAACTAACCTTGATCTTACTGACAATACCCAATTAATATCATTAGAATGTGATTATAATAAATTAGAAGATCTAAATGTGAAAAATGGGAATAATACCATTATTCAAAAATTTAGTACTACAAACAATACAAATTTATATTGCATTCAAGTGGATGATGTTAATTATTCTGTGATTAACTGGAAAGATATTGATTCCTGGACAAATTTTAATATAGATTGTACCTTTACAAATGAACCTCCTGAAGCTAATGATGATCAATTTGAAATACTTGAAAACACTATTTTAACAATTGATGCAATTGGTATTCTATCAAATGATATCGATCCTGATGGAGACGCGCTTTCTGCAATCCATGAAACAGATGTAAATAATGGTATTTTGGTTTTGAATAGTGATGGATCTTTTACCTATACTCCAAATCAAGATTTTTATGGTTTGGATCAATTTACTTACAAGGCAAATGATGGTGAGTTTGATTCTAATATCGCTACAGTTAATATTGAAGTTATTTTAGAGAATGAACCTCCCATTTCAAATGATAATTTTTATAAAATAAAAGAAAATGCCATCTTAGATATTAATGAAAACGAAGGAGTTTTATCAAATGATATTGACCCTGATGGAGATGTTTTAACTGCTGAATTGAGATCTGATGCTAGTAATGGAACATTAATATTAAATGCAAACGGGTCATTTATTTATACATCACATCAAGATTTTTTTGGATCAGATTCTTTTACCTACAGAGCATTTGATGGAATTGAATATTCTAATGAATCTAGTGTTTTAATTGATGTTCAAGCCATTTTTGATATTATTGTTCCAAATGCTTTTACACCCAATAATGATGGAATTAATGAGAGATTTAAACCAGAATATAAAGGGATGGAAAAAATTTTGATAGCAATTTATGATACCTGGGGTAATTTAGTTTATTTTGAGGAAGGATCAGAAATAATTGGTTGGGATGGCCTTGTTAAAGGCAGAAATACTGAAAACGGAAATTACCATTATGTTATTTATGCTTTTCCATTGGAAGGTGAAAAGATAGAATTAAATGGGTTATTTGCCCTTATTAAATAAGAGGATTTGTTAAGAAGTACTCTATACATATTTATTTTATTTTTTGTGCAAAATATTTTTGCTCAAGATCCGGTTTTAACCCAATTTTATGCTGCTCCTTTAATAATGAATCCTGCATTTTCAGGCTCTGAAGGAAATACTAGATTTGGCCTTGGTTACAGAAATCAATGGATGGGTAGTAATTATGATCTAAAAACTTTTTATGTTTCAGCGGATAAATTTGTTGATATAATTAATAGCGGTTTAGGAATTACAGTTTTAAACCAGAGTGAAGAAATAACAAATTATAATTTTTTACAAATAAATGTATCTTATTCTTATCATTTAAAGTTAACTGATAATTGGACTTTTTTTCCTGGAATTAGTTTTGGATATGGCTTTAAACAATATGATTTTAGCAACTTGATACTAGGTGATCAAATTAACATCAATGATGGTTCAATTTCTCCTGACAGTAATGATCCGATTTTGTTGAATGATAAAGCTGGTTTTTTTGATATTTCTGTAGGGGGTATTTTTTATAGCAAAAACAGTTGGTTAGGAGTTAGTTTAAAGCATTTAACAAACCCTGATATATCTTTTACTGAAAGTGAAGATTTACCTTTGGAAATGTTTCTGTCTGTTCATGGTGGATATCAATTGTTATTAAAATCAAATTATTTGTCTGAAAATTCATCTTTGTTTTTCACTTTTAATTATATGAAACAAGATATTTATAATAGATTAGACTTTGGTACAGAATTAACCTTATCAAAATTTTCTTTCGGTGTATTATCTTCAGTAGTTATGGATAAATTAAATAGTGATACAGAAACCTTTCTTACTGTAAGTCCAATTTTTGGTTTGGAGTTCGAAAAATTCAAATTGGGTGTTTCCTATGATATTCCACTTTCAAATTTTGCAAATATTTCCGGAACAGGTGAAATAACCTTTCAATATTTTATCAAAAATAATTATACAAGAAAGCGAAGTTGGCAAGTAAAACATTAAGAGAACTTTGTCCAAAAGAGGTTTTGCAAAGATCTCAATAAAAAAAAAGCTGAATTTTCAAATTCAGCTTTTAATCATTGCATTCAATTTTATTCCCAATCGGGCATAATGGCGTTTTGAAATTTTTCTTCTCGGTTATAATTGTGCCCTCCAATATTATTGTCTTCATTTACATTTTGAGTAAAGATATTCTTTTGAGAAATACCATCATTGGAAGTATTTACAAAGATCACCTCTGCTTCACTAGGTGAAAATCTTGGGTCAACATCTATTGTGCCATCAACTTTTTCTCTTGATATATCAATGCTGGTATTGGTTTCAAAATCATAAATGAACATTCTAGTATTTAATTGTCTGTAAGTAGAACTTTCAAATTCAGAAATATCATAAGTGTATAATAATTTTTTACTATCAATTGATAAATTTAGCCCTCCGGCAGCACCGTTTACGCCAGATAAAACAGTTGTTAATTTATTGCCACTCATGTTAATAGTATAGATAGAAACATTATATCCGTTTGAATTATTTGTTTTTAAAGCAATAGTATTATTATCACTGCTCCAATCACATTCTGAAATAAAACTACCGTCTGAAGTTTGATGTATCAATCGCAAGCCACTACCATCTTTATTTATTTCGTATAATTTATCAAAATGTGGATATATCAATTTTGCACCATTTGAAGACCATGAAAAATCCAATTCAGATTGTCTAAATCCATCTACAGATACCGTAGTGACTTTAAAAACATCAGAACCATCAGCATTCATGGTGAATAACTGGGTTTCAAAATTATCTGATCTTAAAAAAGCAATTTTATTAGTTGCTAAATTTTTACGTGGTCTCCAGCTGCTAATAATATTTGAAGTTAAATCAGTTTCATTTCCATCTTCATCTGAAGAATAGATTACGTTGTTATTGTTTTCTTCTCTAACATATAAATATCTGTTATTGGTAACTTGTGTTGTCTCAAAAGATGAAATCGTACTCCATACTTCTTCATTGATATCATCGGTTGCACTTACCTGCCAAAAGTATTTGGTACCGTTGGTTAAATTTGATAATACATAGGTTGAATCTAATAATTCATCAATTATTTGCTCATCATTGTTCCTATCATTTTTTATTTTTATTTTATACCTGATCGTATCATTTTCAGGATCTTTTGAACTCCAAACCAGTTCAATAGCAAGATCAATCATTGTTGAAAGATCTTCGGGGCTGATCAATTTTGGTGTTGATGGCGGCCGATTTCCTGCAGTTTCAATATCCATTTCAAAAACAACATTAACTTCTAAACCAACAGATACTGTAGCAGGTTGAAAATTTGTTAAAAAATTTTCTTTTGTAGCACTTACTGAATAGTCACCTGCTTCAACTTCTTCAAACGTGAAGTAGCCATCCACATCAGAAAAAACAGTATTATTTGTTGGTGCCAAAACTACTTTCGCATTTTCAACGGGATTAAAATTTGCTGACTCAACAACCCGTCCACTAATTTTTCCTACTCCTGCAAAATCAACTGTATCTTCACTACAACTTGTAATAAAGATTAGTATAAATAAAATTAAAAATTGTTTTAAAAATATCATTTGTTTATGTTTTTGTACTTTCATTATCTTCCAAAATAAAAATTAATTCCTAAACCAAATCTCCAGAAATAATCATCTCTCTTCCCCTGTACCAATCCATCTAAATTATCTGTAAAAGTGATATTGTGTTCGCCATATAATCTTAAACCAAGATAATCAACAGGCAAATATTCAACTCCTAATCCATATTGCACTTTAAAATCGATACTATTGAATGATTTATCAGCAACTGCTCCTGCACCGCCATAAACAAAAGGCGTTATATTTTCATAGGGGAGAAATATATACTCCAGATTGCCATCAGCCGTCCATGCATAATCTTCAATACTTACATTCTTTTTATCTAATTCCATGATACCACCTTCAATATTAAAAGCAAGATGAGGGTTATTCATTACATGCTTATAGTTTAGCTTTAGATTATAACCCAGTTCTGAGCTGGAATAATCTCCATCCATTTTGGTTCCTCCTATCACTAAACCAATGGAGTTTTTACTTCTCCTGTCATCAAATTCTCTATTGTAAAGTTTGGTTTTATTAGCCTGTTCTACTTCTTTTGCATAAGCAGCAGTAACACGGTTAACAACTTCTTCACCTCCTTGTGGTTGCCATAAGCCATCTATGATTCCCTCTGTGATCAGATTCTCTACTGCAAGATCAATCGCTTCTTTTACCGCCAGTTGCTTGGGTTCATTTTGTGTGATTCCTACTTCTACTTCCAGTAATTTCTTTACATCCACATATCTAAAAACACTGGCAGAAATTGCCTGTGATAAAATGGTTTTTGAAATGTATATGGTTTTTAAGATCTTACCATTTGAAGTAGAGACAGCACGTATATAAATGGTAATTCTATCTTCTCTGTATTTGCTGGAAGCTCCTGTACCAAAATAGCGTGCACCCATACCACCGGTTACAATATTTGAATCATAAGAAATAACTCCTCCTTCTAAAATAATCCCGGCAAAAAGCAAAGGTGGCAATACATCTGCTTCATTTGCACTTTGGCCCTGAGCAGTATATTGTTTTCTGGTGGATCTGATGATCTGCCTTTCATTCAATAAATTACTTACATTTTCTCTTTCAATAGGCGTAAACCATTTGGAATCTTCTAATGATTTTAATAAAAT
>JAOZVI010000010.1 GCA_029938265.1 Flavobacteriaceae bacterium
TGCCAAAAAGTTGTTCGATATCATCAAATGTATAATCGGTGTCTTCAACTACGTCATGCAATAAAGCTGCTACAATTGAATTTGTGCCCAATCCAATTTCATTGGCAACGGTTTTTGCTACAGCAATGGGATGATAGATATAGGGTTCGCCTGTTTTACGGCGTTGATCTTTATGAGCTTCTACGGCAAAATCAAAAGCTTTACGTATCAAAACTTTATTTTCTTTAGTTAAAGTTTGATAGGTGTCATGTAACATATCTTTATATAGATATGCTATTTCTTTTTTTTCATCTTTTATGGTTGCTGTATATGCCAAATTATAATAATTGGATAAGGTGAAGCCTTTGCAAAGGTCTCAAGGCATAAAAATAATAAGTTATTTTTAAAGAATGTGTATAAAAAAACGAAATTTTTATTTTAAAAGGTTTTGTACCCTATTTAACAAGCTGGGATGAGAATAATGTATAAAGACATTGGCTTTGTGAGGAGTTAAATTACTCAAACTATTTTTAGAAAGTTTTTTTAATGCCGAAATTAATTCTTTGCCGCTATAATTGGTTTTGGCATAATTATCTGCCTGATATTCAAATTTACGGGAAATATAATTCATAATAATTCCTGTTATTTCTGAAATCGGACTATACAAAACGCCAAATGCGATTAAACCTATATGAAAACTTGGTAAATTAACTGACAAAGCTTGTGAAAGTAAAGAACTTTTTAGCATAAGTGATAAGATGTATAAAGTAAAGCCGGTTAAAACAACTGAGATCAACATATTAATAAAAACATGCTTTTTTTTGTAATGGCCTATTTCATGCGCCAAAACTCCAACAATTTCATCCGTTTCCAGATCATTAATCAAGGTATCATATAAGACAATTCTTTTTTTTGGTCCGAATCCTGAAAAGTAAGCATTGGCTTTGGTAGATCGTTTAGAGCCATCGATAACAAAAATATTATCCAATTTAAAACCAACCTTTAAAGAAAATTGTTCAATTTTAGAACGAAGTTTGCCTTCTTCAAGAGGTGTTTGTTTGTTAAAAAGCGGTACGATCAATGAAGAGTAAAACAAAGTGATAAAAATGGTAAATACTGTTATCAGTATCCAGGTGTAGATCCAAAAATTATCGCCTGTTTTTTGATAGAACCAGATAATGATTGCTAAAAGTCCACCACCAATCAATGCACTTAAAAACAATCCTTTGATCTTATCAATAATAAATAATTTTTTAGTTGTTTTGTTAAATCCATATTTTTCTTCAATGATAAATGTATCGTAATAACTAAATGGCGTTGTTATAATATCATTGATCAATATTATTATTCCAAAGAATATTAAACCAACAAGAATTTCATTATCTGTTATTGAACGCGCAAATTCATCAACAATAGCAAAACCTTTTGCATAAAAGAAACCAATCATAACAACAAATGAAAAAATTGAAGTAATTAAAGAAAACTTATAATTTTCCTTTTTATAAGCTTGTGATTTATAATATTCTTCTTTATTATAAACATCATTTAATTCAGCAGGGATCTCATCATTAAAATGTTGGGCATTTAGATGATCAATAACTTTGTCGATAATAAAATCGATCACCAAAATAGCAATAATGATATTGAATAATATTTGTGGAGTCATTATTTAAGTTTGAAGTTTGAATAAAAATTCATTGTTGAAATCTTCCGATTTCCGAATCTGTTTTCTCACTAATTTAAATTTCTTTGTCTTTTCGCCTCAAAAATAAGAATTGCTGCCGAAACGGAAACATTTAATGAATCTATTTCTCCCTGCATAGGAATTATTATCTTATTTGTTGAATTTTCTAACCAAACATCACTTAATCCAGTAGCTTCTGTGCCTACAATTATAGCAGATGATTCTTTGAAATTAATTTGTGTATAAATTTCACTTCCTGTGTTTAAAGCTGCAGCATAAATATTAATATGATTCTGATTTAAGAAGGTGAGAATTTCATCAGTAGTACCAGTGGCAATTTGTGTAGTAAAAATACAGCCAACACTTGAGCGGATTATATTGGGATTATACATGTCTGTTTTTGGATTTGCAATTAAGACTGCATCTAAATTTGCAGCATCGGCAGTTCGTAAAAGGGCGCCAATATTACCGGGTTTTTCCGGTGCTTCTGCAACCAATATCAATGGATTTGATCTAAGTTTTAAATCATTTAAATCCAGTTTTTTAATTTTTGCTATCGCAATAATTCCTTCAGTAGTTTTTCTGTGTGACATTTTTTGGTAAACTTCTTTGCTGATCTCAATAATTTCAATATTAGGAAAATCTTTTATTAGCGTTTTGACCTCATTTAAGGATATAATTTCATTACAAAAAAGCAAAGTAATAATCTCATAATTACCTTTTAAAGCCAATGAGATTTCTCGAAGTCCTTCGATAATAAGAAGACCTTTCTTTTTTCGTACCCTCGACTTCTCTTGAAGCTGAATAATTTCTTTAACAATTGGGTTTTGTATGCTGGTAATTTTTTTGATCAAAATATATTAATTTAAAAATTCAAAATAGAAAAACTTTAATAATCACAGCGGATACTTCTTATCATAAGCCAATAACAAATCTACCATTTTGCTATAACTTTGAATGCCGTGTTTTTGTTGGTTTACTTTTAGATAGTTATCATAAAAAAACTTAAAAAAAGGTTCGGTTGGATTTTTATACTTACTCCAAAAAATTTCAATTTCTTTATAATTTTTAATAATTCCAACAGGAGTCTTCTTTAAATACATATCAAAAATTTCAGGATCTTTCTTTGCAATATCATATAATGTGTATCGGTAAGCCATTAAATAAGCTGAGTATTGAAAGTATTGGTCATCATTATTAATAGCGGCCAAAAATCCTATAAAATTTGCTTCACTTTCTGAAGCAATTCCCAGTTGATGCGCAATTTCATGCGAACAGGTCATGGGTAAAGAAACTTTAGGTATTAAGTAATCAACCTGAGCTTCACCCGAAAGAGGGTTAAAATAACCGGCAAAACCCATATAAGTTAAGGGTAAGCTAAACAATGATTTTTTTATTGAAGATGGTTTGTATTCAAATTGAGAAAGATCTTTACTTAAATTATGATAACCATTTGCAGATTGATGCAATATTTTATTTTTATTATACGGAACTTTTACTTTCAAAGAATCATTTTCAGTAAGGTCAGTATGAATTTTGCTGAGCTTCAGAAGTAATTTTTCAGATAAAGTAGTTAACTCAATTAGATCATACTTGTTCTTTTCAAAATTCATTGAATTAGCAAGAGGTTTTCTTGAATAGTTCAACCCCCATAAAAAATAGAATAGAAAATAAATTATTGAAAAAGTTGCGCCAATACTAAAAAGCAAATGTTTGATATTTCGCTTTTTATCAATAACTATATTAATTATAAATTTGATTGTGAAAATGATTAATGAAATGTAAATTATATCGCCAATCGAAAAAGGAACCCAGCCAAATACATATCTGAATACAGTTGAAATAAATTTGTAAATTCCATTTGAATAATATTGTTCAATAAAATCAGGAAAGTAATTTAATATTTGTACAAAGATTATTTGAATAATTAAAAAAACACTTAAAGTTCGATTGGTTTTATACATTTTATTGATTTACGATCAAACAGCAAAAATATTCAAATAATTCCAATATAAAAAAATCAATTATTGAGTAACTTTATGAAAATTACAGTATTAAAATTTGTTATGCTAAGATTTATAAAATAATTTTGAATTTCGTAACTTATAGGGCATAAAAACTTATTAACAAAAAGTCAACTTGTTAACACTTTTTGTTAAATTTAAAAAGAAAAAAGTCTGAAAATTCATGACTATTAAGCTACATTTGCCACATGGAAAAAGCGAAACCAATTCAGCAAAGATCACTCAGAAAAGGGACTGTAATAAATCTTGAACAAGGAAAATTACCTCCTCAGGCGCTTGATTTAGAAGAGGCCGTTTTAGGAGCTATGTTAATTGATAAGAAAGGTGTTGATGATGTAATTGATATTTTACATTCTGAAGCTTTTTACAAGCCGGCAAATAAGATGATATTTGAAGCGATTCACACACTTTTTAATGAATCTGAACCTATCGATTTGCTCACTGTTTCCAATCAATTGCGAAAAGATGCAAATTTAGAAAGTGCCGGAGGTGATTTTTATTTGATCAGCCTTACACAAAAAGTTTCTTCAGCTGCTCATATTGAGTTTCATGCTCGTATTATTATTCAAAAATTTATTCAACGTCAGTTGATTTCTATTTCAAATGAAATTATTCATAATTCTTATGATGAAACCATTGATGTTTTTGATTTACTGGATGATGCTGAAACAAAATTGTTTGACATAACTCAAGGAAATTTGAAGAAGAGTTCTGAAGCTGCTGAAAATTTAGTAGCATTGGCTTTGAAAAAGATTGAAGATATTTCTAACACTGAGGGTATGAGCGGTGTGCCAACCGGCTTTAACAAAATTGATGAAATAACATCAGGATGGCAACCTTCTGATCTGATCATTATTGCTGCAAGACCCGGTATGGGTAAAACAGCATTTGTAATGTCGATGGCAAAAAATGTAGCAATAGATTTTGATATTCCTGTTGCTATTTTCTCATTAGAAATGTCATCTATTCAATTGATTACCAGAATGATTTCCAGCGAAACTGGTATTTCGTCTGAAAAACTTCGTAAAGGAAGTTTAGAAGCTTTTGAATGGGAGATCTTAAACAGAAAAATTAAAAATTTATCTGAAGCACCAATTTTTATTGATGATACTCCTTCTCTGGCTATTTTTGATCTTAGAGCAAAAGCGAGAAGATTGGTTTCTCAGCACGGTATAAAAGTATTGATTATTGATTACCTTCAATTGATGACTATAGGAACAACCGGTAAAGGATTCGGAAATCGTGAACAAGAAATTTCTACAATTTCCCGAAATTTAAAAGCTCTGGCAAAAGAATTGAATATACCTGTTATTGCATTATCACAATTGTCACGTGCTGTTGAAACTCGTGGTGGTAGTAAAAGACCTTTGTTATCTGATCTGCGTGAATCAGGAGCTATTGAGCAGGATGCCGATATTGTTTCGTTTATTTATCGTCCGGAATATTATGGTTTAACTGAATGGGATGATGAAGAAAGAACACCATGCGACGGTCAGGGTGAATTTATTATTGCCAAGCATAGAAATGGTGGTTTAGACCATATCCGTTTAAAATTTGAAGGTAAATTTGCAAAATTCTCAAATCTTGATGAAGGTTTTGAAACTAAATTCCAATCTGCAATTAACAGTGATATGTCAACAGGTAATGTTGGTAGTACACATGATGCTTTTGGTGTTGATGATCCTGATGAAGAAGATGTACCTTTTTAATCAACTTATTAAAATTGCATAAAGAACTTCAACATATTTTTATTTTTTTAGCTTTTATTTTATTTAGCAATACTCTTATTGCTTCATTTATTTTGATTCCAATGGATGAAGTTTCCCAAAAGAATCATTTAAAAGCCTATGGAATCACATTTTTATCACTACAAAATTCACATAAGGTTAAATGGCTGCTCAATTACCGTGGAGGTTCATTTTTATTAGAAGATCTAGAAGAAATAAAAAATGAATGTACTATACGTGGTGTATCCTATGAAATTATTTCTGATACAAAAGCGATACAAATTCTGGAAGAAATTGGTAGTCCTTCTCAAAATAAACAAGCTGTTATCTTAGAAAAAGCACCTAAAATTGCAGTTTATTCACCTAAAGGAAATCTGCCCTGGGATGATGCTGTAACTTTGGTTTTGCAGTATGCAGAAATACCTTATGATGTGATATATGATGAGGAAGTATTGCAGGATAAATTACTATTCTATGAGTGGTTACACTTGCATCATGAAGATTTTACCGGTCAATTTGGTAAATTCTACGGAGCATTTAGGATGACTCCATGGTATATTGAAAATAAAAAAGAGGCTGAACGGTTAGCAGGCAATTTAGGTTTTGATAAAGTATCACAAGAAAAATTAGCTGTAGCTAAAAAAATAAGAGATTTTGTAATAGGAGGAGGTTTTATGTTTGCAATGTGTTCTGCAACTGATAGCTTTGATATTGCCTTATCTGCTGATGGAGTAGATATTTGTGAAACTATGTTTGATGGAGATATTTCAGAAAATGATTACCAAAATAAAATTGATTATCAAAAAACATTTGCTTTCACAAATTTTATTTTAGAAAGAAATCCGGTAACTTATGAGTTTTCAAATATTGATACTACTTTAAAAAGGAAAGTATTAAAAACTGAGGATTATTTTGAAATTAAGGAATTCTCCGCAAAATGGGATATGGTTCCCAGTATGTTATGTCAGAATCATACCTTACTTGTAAAAGGTTTTATGGGACAAACTACAGCTTATAATCCCAAAACAATTAAGCCAACAGTTGTAATCATGGCGCAAAATAATGTGAATGGTGAGGCTCGTTACATTCACGGCGTAACCGGAAAAGGAATGTTTACATTTTATAGCGGTCATGATCCTGAAGATTATCAGCATAGAGTAGGAGATCCTAAAACCGAACTTGACCTGCATCCAAATTCCCCGGGGTACAGGTTAATTTTAAATAATATTCTTTTTCCTGCAGCTAAAAAGAAAAAGCAGAAGACTTAAAAAGTAGAAGGAAATAGTTTAAAGTAGTGCGGAGACCTAAATTATTTTGATTAAAGTAACTAAAGTTAAAATTCCTGTTAATATACTTAAAATAATTACAAAAGTTTATTTTACAAGATGAAGTTTTTTAAAAATACTCAGGGCTTCACTTTAAGTGAAACCCTGAGTTATATAGAATTATTCATAAGAAATTCCGTCACCAAATTTGTAAAGTGGATTTTCAGAATCATAAGGTACATCTTCCAGTTGTTTTTGAACGGCTTCCCATGTAGAAGGTAGTTCAAAAGGCAATTTTCCGGATGGGTTTATTTTGCCAAAAATAATTTCTGCTATTACTTCATCAGAAGTGCCAAAATCAGCCATTAAAGCGTCACATTTTTCATTGATCTCCGTAAGAATTGCGGGGCGTTCTAAATTCACAATAACCAAAGCAGGTTTTTTATCGATCAGTTCAAAGATATTTTTCTTTTCTTCTTCATTATAATAAAGTCTTCCCTGATGAAAAAAACGTTCTAAGAAGAAGTCACTTCTTTCATCAAAGGGAGTCCGGATACGTGTTAAAACAATATCTGCCTTATCAATATCATCAACTAGCTGTCCGTATTTATTGATAACTTCAGGATCGATCATGCCATCGGTGTAGATCTTAGTCCCTTCTGCTAAAGGAAGTAAGCCTTTATTTTTTAATAAAACAGTCGATTTTGCCTGGGCTTCTTTACCTTTTTTTATAAATTCACTTTTACCAGTAATCTTTAAAGCTTCTTCTTCATCAACATAAGGATCATCAAAAAGACCTAAAATAAACCTATCTTTAAGAATCCTTTTTACAGATTGGTCAATTCTTTTCTCTGATATTTGTCCGGATTTCACTAATTCTACAATTAATCCGGGAATCATCTCACCTCCAAACTGATCACAACCAGCATCTATTACTTTTTTCACTCTTTGTATTGGTGTTAGATCTTCTACACCCCAAGCTCTGGCTTCTCCCATTTTAGTATTAGAAATAATATTCCAGTCGGTACATACAACACCGTTAAACTTTAAAGAATCCCTTAGTATTTTAGTAATGATTGTTTTGTTAAATGCAAAGGCTACATTTTCATCAGTTTGATCCATAGGAATTCCATAATATGGCATAATTTGAGCAGTTTTTGCAGGAAAGGCTCCTTTAATAAATGGAATAATATGATAATCAAAATTATTGCCGGGATAAACCTGTTCTTTTCCATAAGGAAAATGAGGGTCTTCACCATCTTTTTGAGGACCACCACCCGAAAAATGTTTGGTCATACATGCTACACTCGAACTATTTAACGAATCTCCTTGAAAACCCAATACATAAGCTTTTGTTATAATAGCAGATAAACTGGCATCTTCACCAAAAGTACCATTAGATCTTCCCCATCTGGGTTCTGTTGCCAAATCTGCCATTGGATGTAATGCTAGTTTTATTCCTACTGCATTATATTCTTGTCTGGCAATATCACCAAATTCACGTACGAGTATAGTATCTCTTGTAGCCGCAAGACCAAGTGATGAAGGCCATTGAGAAAATGAGGGTGTAAATATTGCCGCACCGGGATTGTTTTGTGTACCATGTCTGGGATCTGTTGCTATCGTAATAGGAATGCCCAGGCGTGTTCGCTCAGCCAATTTTTGGATATTATTATTAAATCTGGCAAGAATATCAGCATTATATGAATGCACAATATTAAAGCTGTTCATTTTCTTTAAAGCAATCATTTCAGAGCTGGGAGGTAACATAAATGAAAATGCCATTTCCATAGCATTGGTTGAAATAACGGGCATATCTAATGGTTCACCTTCTTTGGTCATACCAATCATAGTGATGAACATAGTGCCGGCTTTTTCTTCAATATTCATCTGACTTACAAGATCATCAACCCGATCGTTTACATTTGCTCTGGTATCTTCATAAATATCGAGTTTTCCATTTTTGTTAAGATCTCTAAAGGTTTTACCATCTACATTTAGTATACCTGCTTCATCACCTAACAAAGCATAATTTTCTTTAACAGTATTTGATAGTTTTATATAATTGATCAGTGCATAAGCTGCTACTATTATGATAGCAATTAAAAAAATTATTCCTGTGATTTTAAATACTTTTTTCATGTTTATTGATTTAATTATTTATTTTCAATCCATTTTCTGGCATTTTCAAATGCCTCAATCCACGGACTTACTTCATCATTTCTTCCTTCCGGATAATTTGCCCAGTTCCATTGAAAAGTTGAGCGTTCAATATGTGGCATCATCACCAAATGACGACCGTCATCATTTGCCATCATTGCTGTGTTAAAATCAGATCCGTTAGGATTTGCAGGATATGATTCATAACCATATTTTGCAATAATATTATATTGATCTTCAGAATATGGGAAACTAAATTTACCTTCACCATGTGAGATCCAAACTCCAAGTTTACAACCTGCTAAACTAGAAAGCATCACAGAGTTATTTTCCTGAATCTTTACCGATGTAAATCCACTTTCGTGTTTATGAGAATCATTGTGCAGCATTTTTGGTTTTTCATCATGATCCGGATTGATCATTTCCAGTTCAACAAATAACTGACAACCATTGCAGATACCAACAGATAAAGTATCATCTCTATCGAAAAAATTATTTAAAGCTTTATTTGCTTTTTCATTGTACAAAAATGCACCTGCCCAACCTTTTGCTGACCCTAATACATCTGAATTTGAAAACCCACCAACAGCACCAATAAACTGGATATTTTCAAGAGTCTCTCTTCCGCTAATCAGATCGGTCATATGAACATCTTTTACATCAAAACCTGCCAAATACATTGCATTTGCCATTTCACGCTCACTATTTGATCCTTTTTCGCGAATAATAGCTGCTTTTGGTCGTGGTTTTGAAATATCAATATTTGGAGCTTTTCCTGTAAAATGTTTAGGAAATATGTAGTTTAATGGTTGATCTTTATAATTATTAAAACGATCTTTAGCCAAATCGTTTGCTGTTTGCTGATCATCTAATAAATATGAGGTTTTATACCAAATATCTCGGTATTCAGCAATATTAAAACTTAGATCAAAGTTTGAAATTTCTAATATTTCTTCTGCAACAGCATAACCGATATTATGGTAAGAAATATTGTTTTTAGTTAGAATTTTTTCAACTTCTTTTGTGTTTGCAGTTTGGAAAATTATTCCGTTGTTTTCGGCAAAAAGGATTTTTACCGGATCCTTTTCTGAGATTGAACTCAGATCAATTTTTGCAGCTAAATTATTATCAGCAAAACACATTTCAAGTAAAGTTGTAATCATTCCGCCAGCAGAAATATCATGACCGGCTATGATCAAATCATTTTTGATCAAACTTTGTATTGTGTTAAATGCATTTTTAAAATAATTTGTATCGTTTACAGTTGGTGTTTCAGCTCCAATTTTATTTCTTACTTGAGCAAAAGTAGATCCGCCCAGTTTAAAATTATCTTTAGAAAGATCTATATAAAAAATTGTATTATTTTTTGTTGTTTTAAATACGGGTTCAACAACTTTATTAATATCAGAACACTGACCAGCCGCTGAAATTATAACAGTTCCCGGAGCAATAACTTCTTCATTTGGATATTTTTGCTTCATCGATAATGAATCTTTTCCGGTAGGTACATTGATTCCTAAATCTATCGCAAATTTTGATACGGATTCAACTGCTTTGTACAAACGCGCATCTTCACCTTCATTTTTACATGGCCACATCCAATTTGCCGATAGTGAAACCGATTTTAAATTATCTTTTAGCGGTGCCCAAATAATGTTGGTCAGTGATTCTGCAATTGAGTTTCGTGAACCTGCTCTTTCATCAATTAGCGCACTTACAGGCGAATGACCAATAGAAGTTGCAATACCTTTTTTACCTTTATAGTCTAATGCCATTACACCAACATCATTTAAAGGTAATTGTAAGGCACCTGTGCATTGTTGTTTAGCAACTTTACCACCAACACATCGATCAACCTTATTGGTTAACCAGTCTTTGCATGCAACAGCCTCTAATTGTAAAACCTGACTTACATATTTGTAAATATCCTTAGTTTTATAAGCTACTTTTTCATATTTTCTGTTTAAAGTTGCATCTTTCATATAAGTATGGGGCGAAGCACCAAACATATCCATTAGGTCAAAATCCATCGGACTTTTATCCGATTTTTTAGATTTAAATGAGAACCTGAAGTCGTTTGTTACTTTGCCAACTTCGTACATTGGCGAACGTTCTCTATCAGCAACTCTATGTAAAAAGTCCAGATCTTTAGGATTGATAACAAGCCCCATTCTTTCTTGAGATTCATTACCGATAATTTCTTTGGCTGATAATGTTTTATCACCAATTGGCAAAGCATCTAAATTTATTTCACCACCAGTTTCTTCTACTAATTCTGATAAACAATTTAAATGTCCGCCTGCACCGTGATCGTGAATTGAAACAATTTTGTTTTCATCACTTTCCACCATTGCCCTGATGGCATTTGCAGCACGTTTTTGCATTTCAGGATTAGAGCGTTGTACAGCATTTAATGTGATAGCCGTATTAAATTCACCGGTATCAGCCGATGAAACTGCTGCGCCACCCATACCAATTCTATAATTATCGCCTCCAAGAATTACGATAGAATCTCCTTTTTTTGGTCTGTCTTTTAAGCTGTCCTCTTCTTTTCCATAACCAATACCACCCGCCATCATAATCACTTTATCATAACCTAATTTACGGTTGTTTTCTTGGTGCTCAAAAGTTAATAATGATCCCGAAATCAAAGGTTGACCGAATTTATTGCCAAAATCAGAAGCACCGTTTGAAGCTTTTATCAAAAGTTCGATTGGTGTTTGATACAACCAATTTCTTTCCTGCATATTTTCCCATTTCCTTTTATCCGTCAAACGGGAATAAGGAGTCATATAAACTGCGGTTCCTGCTAGTGGAAGTGAACCTTTTCCTCCAGCTAGTCTGTCACGAATTTCTCCACCTGATCCCGTTGCTGCACCGTTAAATGGTTCTACTGTAGTGGGAAAGTTATGTGTTTCCGCTTTAAGCGAAATAACAGATTTAATATTTTTTTTCTCGTAAAAATCGGGTTTATCAGCTGTTTTAGGCGCAAATTGTTCTATGACTGGACCATCGATAAAAGCGACATTATCTTTATAGGCTGATATGATGGTATTATGATTCTTAACCGAAGTTTTTTTGATCATACCAAACAGAGAGTTTGGTTTTTCTTCTCCATCAATTATAAAAGTACCATTAAAGATCTTATGGCGACAATGTTCAGAATTTACTTGCGAAAATCCAAAAATTTCAGAATCGGTTAGTTTTCTTTCTAATTTTTTTGAAAGTTTTTCTAAATACTCAATTTCTTCACCATTCAAAGCCAAACCTTCTGTTTGATTATAAGCAGCAATATCCTTAATTTCTAAAATAGGTTCAGGTTCTATACTTACTTTGAAAATTTCCTGATCTAAATCTTTATAAAAATGTTGGATCATCGGATCAAAGACAGGATTTTTAGAATCTTGTTTAATGAATTCTTCAATGCGTGAAATCCCTTCAATTCCCATATTTTGAGTGATCTCAACTGCATTAGTACTCCAGGGTGTGATCATTTCCTTTCTTGGACCTACGAAATTACCTTTGATCTCTTTATCAGGAACGAAGTTAGCATTTCCGAAAAGCCAAATGAGTTTGTTAATATTTTTTTTATCAAAAGTAAGCGGAGAAGAAACAACAAAAATTGTACTGCTTTTAGAAAAAAAATAGATCATTTATTATGGTATTATGATGGTTTTTAAAAAGAACAAATTTAACTAAATGCAATAGTAAATTGTATAGTATGTTAATAAGATTTTGAAAAAATATAAGAAAAAAAAAGTCAAGGGGTGAATATATCCATTTTGAAGATATTCACCCTTTGACTGAAACAAAATATATTTTTTGAAAGATCGCTACACTTCGCTATGGCTTCGTTTTAAATTTATGGCAGAACCATTTATTTTTTACTAAATTTTTTCCAAAAGTGCCATATAAAATCCATCAAAACCTGTTTTGGCAGGAGAGACTTTATTTTCATTTACTAACTTAAATTCAGGATGATTCTTTAGGAAATTTTCTACTTGTTCTTCATTTTCTGAAGGTAAGATAGAACAAGTTGCATACACTAATTTACCTCCTTGTTTAACTAATTTTGAATAGTTTTCTAAGATCTCGGCTTGTGTTTTTTTGATCTCTTTTATGAACTCTGGTTGTAACTTCCATTTTGAATCGGGATTTCTTTTTAATACGCCTAAACCGCTACAAGGTGCATCGATCAAAACCCTATCAGCAGAATTCTTTAATTTTTTGATGGTTTTTGAACTTTCAATCGGTCGAATATCAACATTATGAACGCCATCTCGTCTAGCTCTTCGTTTTAATTCTTTAAGTTTACTTTCATAAATATCTAAAGCAATTATCTGACCTTTATTTTCCATCAAAGATGCCAGATGCAAAGTCTTTCCACCTGCACCGGCACAAGTATCTATAACACGCATTCCGGGTTTAACATCTAAAAATGGTGCAACCAATTGCGAAGAAGCATCTTGTACTTCAAACAAACCTTTTTTAAAGGCATCTGTTACAAAAACATTTTTTCGTTCGGATAAAAGTAGGGCAGCGGGTTGATCTTTAATAAACTCGGTTGCAATATCCTCTTCAAATAGTATTTTTTGAAGTTGCTGTTTGGTAGTTTTTAAAGTGTTTACACGTAAAATTACTTTTGCTTTTAGGTTTAATTCACGAAGTTCTTTTTCCCATTTGTCTTCACCCAATTCTTTTACACATAAGTCATCCATCCAGTCAGGAACAGATTCTCTAAATTTTCTTTGCTTTTGTAATTCGTCAAATTTTCCCTTAATTCTTCTTACAGGAGTGCCTATAAATTGATCCCAGTCCGGTAATCTATAACCTTTTAATACTGCCCAAACTGTGAAATTCTTCCATAGATTATCTAATGAATAATGACCTTTAGTGCCGGCAATTTCATTGTATAACCTTTTGTGACGTACCATTTCATAAATTGTTTCGGCAATAAATTTTCTATCACGTACGCCCCAACGTTTATCCCTTTTTAAAGTCTTTTGTACGACTTTATCGGCATATTCATTTTCATTAAAGATTAAATGTAAGGCATCAATTACAGCAAAAACAAGGGTTCTGTGTAATCGTTTTTCTGAATTTTTAGGATTGTCTTTCAAAAGAATTGAATTAAATTTTTGTGTTTACAAAGCTACGTTAATTTAAAATTTAAAATTCAATATTAAAAATTGTTTAGATCAAATCTTTAAAATCCTTCAAAAACTCCTAAGCCAAAAAGAGCAAAATCATATTTTACAGGATCAAAAGGATCCATTTTTCTTAAATTGGTATCGAGTTCAAAAAGTGCTTTGGCATCGTTTTGTTTTCTGTTGATCAAACCTAATTTTCGTGCAACATTACCTGAATGGACATCTAAGGGACAAGATAATTGTGAAGGAGATAGGCTTTTCCAAATACCAAAATCTACTCCGGCATTGTCATTTCTAACCATCCAGCGTAAAAACATATTGATTCTTTTTGCAGCAGAATTTTTTAGTGGGTCAGAAATATGTTTTTGAGTTCTTATGGGGTGATCTATTTCAAAAAACACTTTTTTAAATTGATGGATTGCCGGTTGTAAAGTATCGACTTCAGCATTTTTGGTAAAAATTTCTTCCAAACTATAGTAATTTTTATAAATATTTTGAAGTGATTTTATAAAGAATTTAAAATCTATAGAATTAAATGTTCTATGTATCGAACCTTCAATTTTATCTAGTTGATTCTTGTTGTGACTCATGATAAAATCAAAGGGTGAATTTCCCATATAATTCATGATTTTGTTTGAATTATTGATAATCATTTTTCTTTTTCCCCAAGCGATTGTTGCCGTTAAAAATGCAGAGATCTCAATATCTTCTTTTAATGAAAATTGATGTGGAATCTGAATAGGATCACTTTCAATAAATTTAGAATTGTTGTATTCAAAAACCTTGCTATTTAAAAAATCTGTAAGTTCTTTTGAAGTCAAATTTTAATAAATGTTTAATCAAAAAAGAATACCTCATTAGGTCTGATATTTGTTTTGATAATTAATAGATTTTTGGTTTCAAGAAATTTTAAGCCAAAAAGGTTAATCATTGTTTTATTATTAATTTTTTAAAGATCATGTTTAATAATTATACAAAATAATAGTTTTAAAAAAGCATATTATCTAATATCAAATCTGAAATAGAGATCATTCCAATTAATTCACCATTTTCTTCAACAGGAGCTTCGCGTACACCAATATTCATGAGTAAACTGGCTACATATTTTACATCCATACTTGCAGGAACACTAATTACAGGTTTTGTCATTATTTCAAAAACATTTACTTCTTCAGAAGTTTTATCAGGAATGATTACGCCATCAATAAAATTATGAACTCTAACTATTCCATATGCATCAATATTATCACGTTTGTTTATAATTAATGCTTCAATATTCTCTTTTCGCATTAAATTTACAGCTTCTTTAGCCGTTGCCATACCGTCAATAAAAACAACTTTTTTTTTCATAACATCTTTGGCATTCTGAAATTTTCTTTTTAAAACCATAATTTTTTGAATTAAATAATATTAAAATACTTTTTTTGTTAAAAGGTTAAAAATATTGATCTCGAGCTTGATCTTTAAATATTTTCATTTGGCTTTCTAAACCAATTATATGCTCAATTGGTAAAACAAATGCAATACCTGTATTTGGTTTGTCAAATTTACCTTCAGATTTTATTACTTCTAATAAATTTTCTACTACATGTTCTTCAACTAAAAAAACAATAATATCTGTTTGATCTTCAATGCTTAACCCAAAAAATGTTTTAGCTTCATGCAAACCTGTACCTCTTGCAGGAATTATGGTGGCTCCGGTAGCACCCTTTTTTTTCATTGCATCTACTATTTGGTCAGTAATATTTGGTTTAGAAAAAACCATAATTAATTTAAACTTCATTTTTATGTGTTTTAATGTTTGACAAACGTTTTTTTAATTCCAATAATTGAGCATATCCTAAAACAGATATAATTGGAAAAAGACTAGCAAATGCTATAAGTCCAAATCCGTCAATAGCTGGGTTTCTTCCTGGTACTGCACTTGACAATCCTAACCCAAGCGCAGCAACAATTGGGACAGTAACAGTTGAAGTTGTAACACCTCCGGAATCATAGGCTAAGGCAACAAATTTTTTAGGGGTGAAAATTGTTTGAATAATAACAATTATATATCCCACCATAATATATAAATATAAAGGAGTTCCGGTTACGATTCTAAAAGTGCCTAAAGCCAAAGCGAATGCAACACCAATAGCAACAGTAATTCTTAATATAACTGGGTTAATGGTGCCAGCAGAAACTTCATCTGCTTTTAAAGCAATTGCAATAAGAGAAGGCTCGGCAATTGTTGTTGAAAAACCTATTAAGGCAGCAAAAATATAAATCCAATAATAAGAAGTCCAACTTGTAATCTCATTTGCAGATGCTCCTATAAAAGTTGGGTCTGATAGTTGAGTTGCCATAATTTTTCCTATTGGAAATAAAGCTTTTTCTAATCCAATTAAAAAAAATGCAAGACCAACCACTACATAAACGCCACCAAGAATTACTTTTTTTAAGTGTGGAATAGGTTGTCTTAAAACCACCAATTGAAAAAAGACTATAATTATCAAAATAGGCAACACATCTGTAATGGTACTAAGAAAAATAACACTTAAATCTGTAAAAAAATCAATCATAAATAATTAACTATTTAAACCAAAATATGCCAAAAGCCATAACAAATATCATGGGTAAAAGTGATGCGAAAGCTATAAGTCCAAAGCCATCAACCAACGGACTCCTTCCCTTAATTACAGTTGCTAAACCTACACCAAGAGCTGTTACTAATGGTACTGTAATAGTAGAAGTTGTTACACCGCCTGCATCATAAGCAAGTCCAATTATTTCAGGAGGTGCTATAATTGTCATAAGCATTACTAAAATATAACCTCCAATAATTAAGTAATACAGGGGCCATCCTTTTAGTATTCGCAATACACCTATGACAATTGCGAGACCTACAGAAAAAGCTACAGATAATCTTAAGCCCATTGCGTAAGATTCCATAGATTCTTTATTATTTTCAATTAAACCAGCACCAGAAGAAATTTCAGAAGCTTCTTTTGCAACAGCAATTAATGCTGGTTCAGCAATAGTTGTTGAAAAACCTAAAGCAAATGAGAAGGTTATTAACCAGAAAACACTACCTTTTTTTGCTAGAGCATAAGCCATTGTTTCTCCAATTGGGAAAAGACCTATTTCTAACCCTTCGATAAATAACATCAATCCAATTATTACAAAAAATATTCCAATAATAATTTCTCCAATTTCAGGAAATGGTTGTTGAATTACTACACTTTGAAAAAACACTACAACCAATATTATTGGTACCAAATCTACAAAAGCTGCTTTAAGCTTTTTTAAAATTAATAAAAAATAATTTCTATACACCATTAAATAGCTATATCAAATATCAAACAAAAATACAATATAAAAACAATTCAATACAGCAATCTATTCTGTTAATTTTTTGAAAGTCCGTTTTTGGAAAGATCGATTATTGTGCCACCTTTAATAATAAGATCTGCACTGTAATCTTTATTGTCAGAACAACTCAGAATTAAAAAAAGTAATGATAAAATTGTATTTCATTTCGATTTGTATAGAAGAGAAATATTTGGGTCAATTATGATATTTTTTATTGTTTTCTGTATAGGAAGATCAAATGATTGTTTTTTATGATCTACCGTTAAAGTTATAGTTTTGCTTGAACCATCATCAAAATTAACCAACAATTCAAGTGGAAATTCAAAAATAGTTGATGTTTTTTGAGTTTGGTTTACAGTTATATTTATCTCTTTTGTTTTACTTTCCCATTGCAGATCTAGTTCTGGTTGACCAATTCCGTAAAGCCATTGATCAAAGAATATACTTAGATCTTTATTGTAAAAACTTTCAACAACGTTTTTAAAATCCTCGGTAACAGCATTGTCAAATTGGTATTTATTGTAATATTCTTTTATACTTTTCCAAAAAAGTTCATCGCCAATTTTTCTTCTGAGCATATGTAAGAACCAGGCACCTTTTTCATAAGAATTGGCATTTAAAAGCTTCATATAATTCTTAGTTTTAGTATCAATGACCGGTGTTTGTTGTTTCTCATAAAACCGGATAATTTTATTTCGTTCATTGATCAAGCGTTCATTTAATTTTTCTTTACCATAAGTATACTCAAAATATAAATTTGTAAAATAAGTTGCAAAACCTTCACTCAACCATAAATGTGGCCACTCTTTTTCAGTAGCAGAATCTCCAAACCATTGATGGGCTATTTCATGTGCTATAAGTGCCTCTTGATTTCTTTTTCCGGTAACCGATCTTTCTGAATAAAAAATGGCGCTGGCATTTTCCATACCTCCAAAACGAGTCTTTGATTGTACATTGGCCAATTTGCTGAAAGGAAAAGGCGCTATATGATTAGCATAATAATCGATAATTGGAATAGCCTGTGCATAATCATAAAAACCTTCTTCTTTATTTTGGGGATAAACCCATGAGGATAAAGGTATTTGATTAAAAACACCTAAGTTTTGGATGGCAAATTTGGCAATGCCAACAACCATTACATAAGTAGGTAAAGGTTTTTTTGAAGCGTAATGAAATTGTTTTATTTGCTCATTGATTTCAACTTCTTCAATTAAAGTTCCATTTGCGATAACCTGATAATGATTAGGTGCTTTTACTATAAAATCTACCATAGCTTTGTCATAGAGTTGATCAACACAAGGCAACCAGTTATGAGCTCTGTTTGGCCAATTATTACCAAAAAAAGTTCGATCTCCATATTTATTTTTTGAAATGATCAGACCGTCTTTTGGAATACCCTGATATTTGATAGTAAAAACCTGTACTGAATCATTAATGTTGATAGGTGTATGAATGCATAACTTGTCATTTTCATGCTTAAAACCTATTTTTTTATTGCTGTTTAAAACTTGACTTACAGACATTCCTTTTTCATTTTTATCCAATGAGCTAAGATCTAAATAGAAACCTTTTACAGGTTTTTTAATTTTTAATGTTATTGTTGCTATACCTTCAATGATATCGGTTGAGTCGTTTACAACAATTTCAAATTTATAGTGTTGTACATCAATAAAACTTCCGTCTGATCTATTTTGAGCTATTAGAATGTTTTGAAAAACTAAGAATATAATTAAGAAAAGGTAGTGTAATTTTGATTGCATGGTAATTATTTTCAATTTTAATTTTTAATTTTTATAAATATAGTTATTAATTTCAAAAGTAGCTAAAACTGAACACTTGATTTGCTCAATTTTTAGAAGCCCCTTTGATCAAAGATTTATATAACTCACCAGCCCACAATACCAAAGAGGAAAGTGCAAATAAAATTACAAAATCGACTATATAAAGTGATTTAAAATGAAATAATGTTGCAAGAAAAGGTACTTCAGTGACCAGAATCAGTAATAATATTGAAACACTTACGGCAAGGTTGATATATTTGTTAGAGAAGAGTCCTATTTCAAAAACTGATTTGCGGATACTTCTTAAATTAAACACATTGAATAGTTGGGTAAAAGCCATAATGATAAATACTGCGGTTCGGGCTTTTTCTATACCATCGTTAATATAAAAATAAAAAGCAGCTAATGAAAGTCCAGCCATCAAAATAACATTGATAAATAAAAATGGCAAAACATTTTTGTTCAAGATATTCTCATCTTTTTGTAATGGACTGGATTTCATGATATCACCATGCCCTGATTCAGTAGCTAATGCCATATCCGTAACACCATCGGTTACCAGATTGAGCCAAAGAATTTGTGTTGCTGTTAATGGTAGAGGTAAACCTAAAAGGATAGAGATAAGAAGTGTAGCACTTTCTGCAATATTAGTTGTCACAAGAAAGAAACTTGTTTGACGAGAATTTGTAAATACAATTCTTCCCTCTTCCACAGCATTGACAACAGTAGAGAAATTATCATCGGCAAGTACAAGGTCAGAATTATCTCGGGCAACGTCAGTTCCCATAATTCCCATAGAGATTCCTACATCAGCTTGTTTTAAAGCAGGTGCATCATTTACACCATCACCTGTCATTGCAATAAGGTGACCCATGGCTTGTAAACGTTCTGCAATTCTTAATTTCATTTTAGGAGTGAGGCGGGCAAAAACAGAAATGTTTTTAATGGCTTTTTCAAACTCATCTTCATTTAACTGAAGTAGTTGTTGTTCAGTTAGTGCTACAATATCATTTTCGGTATTATCTTCAATGATTCCCGTTGTTTTTGCAATTGCTACGGCTGTATTTACATGATCTCCGGTAACCATAATAACACGAATACCTGCTTGTTTACACTTTTTTACAGCCTCTTTAGAATCCTCTCTTGGAGGATCTATCATTCCCGTTAATCCTACAAAAACCAGATTATCAATAGCTTGTTCATCAATTTTATTAGTGTCTTGTTTTTTATAAGCCAATGCAATTACACGCATGGCTTGATTTGACCATCCTGAAATTTTTTGTTGAATTTGTTCTTTTTCCTTTTTTTTAAGCTTTATAACACCTTGTGAAGTGAAAACAGATTTTGATCGTTCCAATAATTTTTCAGGAGCACCTGTTACATAAAGTTGATAATTTTCATCTTCTTTTGTTAAAGTTGCTCTTAGTTTTATGGTTGAATTAAAAGGAAGATCGTCTATTTTTTTCTGTTGCGTGTATTCATTACGTATTCTTCCCTTTCTCGCTAATACCGATAAAGCTCCTTCCGTTGGATCGCCAATCAATTCATAGATATTTGTCTTTTTATCATAACGGAATTCTGAATTATTAGATATAGTAGCTATTTTTAATAGTCTCTGTAAAGCTCTGTTTTTCTCAACAGTAATAATATTTTTATGTTGTATGAAATTTCCGGCAGGAAACCATCCTATACCTGTTACATTATAATCTGATTCTCCTGGAATAAATACTTTTTTAACCGTCAGGGAATTTTGTGTGAGCGTTCCGGTTTTGTCAGTTAAAATTGCAGTTACAGCACCTAAGGTTTCAGTGGCAGTAAATTCACGGACTATTGCATTACGTTTTGCCATTCTACTTGCTCCAATGGCCAAAACGATAGAAATAACAGCAGGTAAACCCTCAGGAACAGCAGCTACCAAAGCTGCAATAGAAATTAGAAGTATTTCATTTATTTCGAAATGCCGATAAAAGTATCCGATTAAAAATATTAACACGGAACTTGTAATAGCAATAACCGACATATATTTGGCTAAAACATCGGTCTTCTTCATAAAATTGGTTCGTTTTGCTTCAATTTTACCCAATGTTTCAGAAATATCACCAATGGCTGTTCTTATTCCTGTTCCTGTAATGATAATTTTGGCATAACCCCCTGCCACGAAAGTACCTTTTAAAACCATATTTTTTCTATCGGCTAATACTGTTTCTTTGGGGTATATTTCTTTGTTTTTAGAAATTGGAAGTGATTCACCGGTCAGTGAAGCTTCCATTGTCCTGAAATTTTTTGATTGGATGATCCTGCCATCAGCAGGGATGCTATCTCCTTCTTCCAGTATTAAAACATCACCAGGTACAAGTTGGGGGGTAAGTACTGTAATTAGTTTCCCGTTGCGTAGTACTTTAGCAGTTTTAACGATCATTTTTCGTAAAGAAGCAATAGCTTTATCTGCACGATATTCCTGTGAAAACCCTATACTGGCATTGATAAATACAACAGCAATTATAACCCAAGTATCTAGTATATGACCTGTTATCCAGGATATGATGGCGGCTATGATAAGAATAATTACCAACCAGCTCTTAAATTGTTTTAGCAGGAGAAGAAAAATGGAAATGGATTTAGTTTCAGGAATTTCATTCGGACCGTATGTTGTTAATCGTTCTTGAGCATCTGTATTGGAAAGTCCGTTAATATTGGTGGTTAACTCATCAATAACCACCTTAATTTCTAGTGAATGAGGATATTTAAGATATTTTTTCATTCTGTAAAGATATTCCGGAGAATATTTTCTGATTAAATTCTTACATATTCTAAGCCTTACTAAATATAATGATTTTTTAAGTAATATTCTTGTTTTTGAAGGTTAATTTATTGATTATTGAGCCAAGAACCTTTATCTTTGAGTACAAGCAAAACTGTTATCTTATGCAAGAAGTTTTTCTTATATTTTTTGGACTTATAGGTTTGTGGTTAGGTACTGAATTGGTAATAAAAGGAGCTGTAAATATTGCAGAATATTATAAATTATCTCAGGTATTTGTAGGTTTAGCAATATTGTCAATTGGTACTGATCTTCCCGAAATTGTTATTGCTATTAATGCCTCTCTTCACAATGTCATAGGGAACACTGAAACATCCGGGATAATTATTGGAAATGCCATTGGAAGCAGTTTTAGTCAGATTAGTTTGGTATTAGGATCCGTGGGGTTATTAGGTTATCTCACACTTAAAAAACGTCATCTATATGAAGACGGAATAATGTTATTAGGATCTGTTTTATTGGTAATGTTGTTAGGTTTTGATGGAAAGATCAATAGAGTTGATGGTATTGTTTTAATAGTGGTCTATTTAATTTATTATTTCAGATTATTCCATCAGGAAAGGATCGGTAAAAAAATTAAAAAGAGATTTAGTAAGCATATTAGAAAAGATATCTTATTCCTGATAATTGGCATTATTATTGTAATTTTTGCTTCAGAATTAGTAGTTGATAAAGCAATTTATTTTGCAGAAAATTTTGGCATCAAACAATCATTTGTGGGGATAATTATCATAGGATTGGGAACTAGTTTGCCTGAGTTAGCCCTTGCTTTAAATGCTGTTAGAAAAAAAGCTAAGGGATTGTCGGTTGGTAATCTTATAGGCAGTAATATATTTGATATGCTGATACCAGTTGGAATGGGAGCTTCAATATCAGAACTTAAAATTGAAAAGAGTTTAATATTCTTTGATCTACTTTTTTTATTATTTTTATCATTTATTGTGCTTATTTTCTTTTATAAGAAGAAAGGATTACAAAAAATTGAAGCCATTTTATTGATTGGTATTTTTGTGCTTTATGCCAGCCTAAAGATCTTTGGTGTTTAGTTTTGTTTTTCTAATTACCATTTGTTAATCAATAAAAATTACATTTTATTATTTCATTTTTCTATCTTCGTATTTCAGTTATAAATTAAAGATAATTAGCTTACATACTTCCATAGCGTATTTAAAGGGTATAGGTCCTGCCAGAGCTGAATTATTAGGTAAAGAGTTGGGAATTTTCACATATGAAGATATGGTCAATTTTTTTCCGAATAGATATATCGACCGCACACAATTTTTTAAGATCGATCAGTTACAGTCCAATAATTCTGAAGTTCAAATTGTTGGTAAGATTACTTCTGTGAAAACCATTCAGCAAAAAAAAGGAAGTAGATTAGTAGCGACTTTTATTGATGAAACCGGTATGATGGAACTGGTTTGGTTTAGGGGTATAAAATGGATAAAAGATTCATTAAAGATCGATATTCCATATGTAATTTTTGGTCGTGTAAATTGGTTTAATGGGATGTTTAGTATACCACATCCGGAGACAGAATTACTGAGTGAATACAAAAAGAGTTTACGAACGGCCATGCAGCCGGTTTATCCTTCTACTGAAAAATTGCAAAATAAAGGCATTACTAATCGGGTGATGCAAAAATTTCAACAAACTTTGTTTCAGGACATTCAAGGTAGATTTGAAGAAACCTTATCGGATGAAATCATCAAGCAACTACAATTATTGAGCAAGAACGATGCAATGTTCAATATTCATTTTCCTAAAAGTCAGCTATTGCTGAGCAAAGCTCAACAACGTTTAAAATTTGAAGAATTATTTTTTATTCAGTTACAATTAATTCGGAATAAATATATCAGGAAATCAAAGATCAAAGGATTTGTTTTTGAGAAGGTCGGTTCACTTTTTAATGATTTTTATAATGAATTTCTCCCTTTTGATCTGACAAATGCTCAAAAAAGAGTATTAAAAGAGATTAGAAAAGATCTGGCTACCGGAGCACAAATGAACCGATTATTACAAGGAGATGTCGGATCCGGTAAAACAATTGTTGCTGTTCTAACAATTTTGATAGCATTGGATAATAATTTTCAAACTGCATTTATTGCCCCAACCGAAATATTAGCAATACAACATTATAATGCAGTAGTTGAATTATTAGAAAAAATGCCAATTACGGTAAAATTACTAACAGGATCTACAAAAATTTCCGAAAGGAGAATTATTCATAAGGATCTTGAAAATGGAGATCTACAGATATTAATTGGTACACATGCTATTTTTGAAGATAAAGTAAAATTTAAAAATTTGGGTTTGGCAATTATTGATGAACAACATCGATTTGGCGTTGCACAAAGGGCAAAAATGTGGAAGAAAGGGCGTCCAAGTGAGGTGGTTGGAGGGACTTTTATTCCCCCGCATATTTTAGTAATGACAGCAACGCCTATACCGCGAACATTGGCAATGAGCGTTTATGGCGATCTGGATATTTCAGTTATTGATGAATTGCCTCCCGGTAGAAAATCGGTTAAAACCATTCATTTATTTGATAGTAACCGATTGCAGATGTTTCAATTATTGAAAGAAGAAATCGCCAAAGGCAGGCAGATCTATATTGTTTACCCCTTAATTGAAGAATCTGAAACATTAGATTATAAGGATCTGATGGATGGTTATGAAAGTATAAGTCGCGAATTTCCTAAACCAAAATATCAGGTAAGTATTGTTCATGGTAAAATGAGATCGGCTGACAAAGAATATGAAATGCAACGTTTTGTAAATGGTGAAACACATATTATGGTTGCCACAACTGTAATTGAAGTGGGTGTTAATGTGCCCAATGCAAGTGTAATGATCATTGAAAGTGCCGAGCGATTTGGCTTGTCGCAATTACATCAATTACGCGGTAGGGTAGGGCGAGGAGCAGAACAGAGTTATTGTGTCTTAATGTCTAGTTTTAAATTAACTGATGATGCAAAAACCCGTTTGCAGACAATGGTGCAAACCGATGACGGATTTAAAATTGCCGAAGTTGATCTAAAATTACGTGGACCTGGTGATTTGATGGGAACTCAACAAAGCGGCGTATTAGATCTGAAAATTGCAGATATTGTTAAAGATTCAAAAATTTTACAGAAAGCGCGTAGTGTTGCAATTGATATATTAGAAAAAGATCCGAATCTATCCAAACCAGAAAGTAAAAATATTAAACACACCTATATACAAATTCATAAGAATAAATCCATCTGGGCTAATATTAGTTGAACTTATTTTTTTGAAATCAAATTATTTTTTATTGATGAATTATCTATATTTGTTGATTAATGATTATTGACCGACCATGCTAAAAGTTAAAATTTTACTTTTATTTTTATTTATTTCAATAAGTGTTTTGGCTCAAAATGATACAATTTCTAAAAAGGAATTAAGAAAACAAGAAAAAGAGCTTAAAAAGAAGACTGTTAGTAATGATTCCATTCAATTAACAAATGGTGATATTTTGGTTGGTGAAATTAAAAAAATGGATAAAAGTGTACTTATTTTAAAAACAAAATATAGCGATTCTGATTTTAAAATAAAATGGCATAAGGTTAAAACAATTAAAAGTAACAGGTATTTTATTATTGCTATGGAGGATGGAGATCGTTTTAATAGTAGTATAAATAGTATTAATGAAAAAGATGGAAAAATATTACTTGATTCAGGAGTTAACGCATTTGAAGAGGATTTAATAAATATTATTTATTTAGAACCTGTAGGAAAAAATATTTTAAGCAGATTGACCATAGATGTTGATTTTGGAATGACACTTACTAAAGCAAATAATTTAAAACAACTTACTTCAAATATAAGTGGGACATATTTAGCAAATAGATGGAAGGCCTATGGACATTATAAGACGGTATTAAGCCGGCAGGATGGTATAGCAGATGTTAATAGAATGGATGGTGAAATTACAACCAATTATTTTTTTAAAAACGATTGGTTTGCTCAACTTAGTAGTGTTTATTTATCGAATGATGAACAAAAGTTAGAATTAAGATCAACCTATAAAGCAGGTGCGGGATATTATTTTATTCATAATAATAGGATGTCTTTAGGAACCGGTGCTGGTCTGGCGAAGACAGATGAGAATTATATTGATGATACGCCAAGTAAAAGTAGTAGTGAACTCTATTTTACTGTTGGGTTTAATAAATATGATATTGGAGATTTAAGTTTATTGACTTCAGTTATTCTTTATCCTAGTATTTCAGAAAAAGGCAGGTACAGAACAGATATTAATTTTGATATGAAATACGATCTACCTTTAGACTTTTATATCAAAATGAGTTTAACCTATAATTATGATAACATGCCAATTGAGGGTGCTGCAAAGGATGATTATGTTTTTACAACCTCTTTTGGATGGGAGTTTAATTGATTGTTATTGTTTGATCTCTGTCAGTACCTTATCTGTTTTTAGATCGGTGATCATTTTATCTTTTTCACCAAGATATCTTCTACTACCTAAGTAACGTTTTGTATTGCCTTCATCATAATAGCTGGATTCAGGATCAATAGAACTCATTCTTACTTGTTTAGAAGCATGGATAAATTCACCTTTTCCGTTTCCTAACCAGATTCCAACATGTGTAACTTTTTGTTTGGTACTATCAGTTGCTTTTCTGCCAAAGAACATCAGATCACCTTTTTCAAGATTTTCAAATTTAAGATCAGGGTCAATATTTTTTCCGGCATTGATCTGTTGTGAGGCGTCACGTGGAATAATAAAACCATTCATATAATAAACAGTTTTTGTAAAACCACTGCAATCCATTCCTTTGGTTGAAGTACCTCCCCATAAATAAGGAGCGCCAATAAAATCTTTAGCATAAGATTCAATTAATTCAGGTGATGGTTTTACATCTTTTATCCATTGGTCATATATTTTACTTTCCGATTTTTTTACAAAAGCAATTCTGCCATCAGGATATTGAACTTTGTAATAATTGTCTTTTTCTCCCAAATATTTTAATTGAGCACCTAGAACAACGTCACTCACTTTTGTTGACTGATCATCACTTTTTTTATAAGTATAGCCCCATGGAATCGTAAAGATTACTTTAGAAGCTTTGCTCCATGCTAAATAATCACCTTCATTCATTAAAGTAACGCCACCGTGATCTACCCATGAGATATAGGCATCGGGAGTTTGAACCAAATAAAAAGCGCCTTTGATCTTTAAAACCTTTAAACCCATACCCAAAAGTGCCTGAGTTGCCAATTCACCAGAATGTCTGCTTTGCGACCGTATGTTAGCAACTGAATTGTTAACTACAGCATATTGTAATTCTCCAACACTTGCATCAGGAAGAATGCTTATGCTGTCAATAATATTAATACCAGAATCTATAATTTTTTGTTTTAATTCAGCTACAGCTTTAGGTTGATCTGATTCTCCTTTTAAAAGAATAGATTCTCCTTTTGGGCTAAGACTAATATCAAATAAAGCAACTCTTTTATCTGGAGCATATACTTTTTTAATGCTATCGTTAATATTCTGATATTTTGAAATATTTTGTTTTTGTGTTGTATTACATGAAGTAAATGCAAAAATAAATATGGTAAATAAAAGTATTTTGGAAAAATTAATCATCAGATCTAGTTTAGAAAATTTCTACAAAACTAAAAATTAATAATGATTAAAGCTTAAAATTGATTTTAATTTACTGACTTTGAAATGTAAAGTTAGAATCTTATATTCTTTTTTTAATCCAATTATTAAGATCATGAAAATTTTGTGGTGCAACTCCGTGCCCAACATGATATTCATGATAAGTATTTTTAATACTTAGATTATTTAGAAAACCGGGTGTTTTTCTTGCCCAATCTACTGGAATTACCTGATCAACAGTGCCATGAGAAACAAAGAAATCAAGATCATTAAAATTGTTATTCTCAAAATTTTCTTGTAATAATTGCGTATTTACATAGCCGCTTAAAGCGACAACATGTTGGGCCTTATCAGGATTGTTTAGTGCAAAAGCAGTACTTAAAATAGTGCCCTGACTAAATCCCAGGAGAAAAGTGTTGTTCGCATTAACTTTGTATCTTTCTTTGATACCTTCAATAAAATCTTTAATTATTAAAAGGGCATCTTTGGCTTCAGGAATATCTGAGAAATTTGAACTGTCATTATTAAAATGTATGCTGTACCAGGCATAACTATTATAGTCCATATTTAGTGGAGCTCTGGCACTAACAATTAATAATTCATCCGGTAGTTCATTGGCAAAAGAAAAAAGATCTTGTTCATTGCTGCCATAGCCATGAAGCATTACCAATAAAGGCGGATTTTTAAGGTCAATTTTTGGATGCCTTATCAGGTATTCTAAAGAAAGTTTGTCCATTTAAATTCGTTCGGTTTTTACCCAAAGTTTCTAAACCATTCCTGGAATTGATCTCCTAAAAGTGGAATCTTTTTCTCTTGTCCTTGAACAGCTCCAAGAAGCCCTATGATCCATAAAACAAATAAACCAAGAGATAATAGTTGACTAATCCAGCCATAATCTACAAATCTACCAATAAAACTAACGGCAAAGCTTAATAAAATTAGTCCGATAGCCTGACGAATATGAAATGCAGCAAAAGGATTTTTTTTGCTCTGATTCATAAAATAAGCGATAATTGTTCCGATAAAAGTAATGTAACTGATAATAGCGATGGTTTTGCCATCATTAACGGTTTGATTTTCCATTTTTAAAGTGATTTGATTAATTGTTGTAAATATAATAAAATTTAATAAAAATAATATTTTGTTTTAATAAGATGCTTTTTATTTAGTAATTACCTTAGTACCAACTTTTTATTTGAGTAAATACCGTAAACTTTTCCCTTTAAATTCTTACCTAAAAAAGCTGAATTATTTGAATTTGATAAAATGTTTTCCTTAGTAAATGTATATTCCATTTCTGGATCGAATAGAGTGAGATTGGCTATTTCACCTTTTGCGATCTTTAATTTTGACAGACCAAATATTGCTCTGGGTTTTTCAGTTAAACTGTCAATGGCAATATCTAAACCTAAAACAGGTTGAATACTTCCAAAAATACTTTCTAAACCTATGGTTCCGTAAAGTGCATTTTCTAATTCTACCTTTTTATTTTCAATATCAATCGGATTATGATCGCTTGTAACCATATCTACAGTTCCGTCTTTTACACCCTTGATCAAGGCTTTGTTGTCCTTTAATGATCTTAATGGTGGCAAAACTTTATAATTAGTATCAAAACCTTTGAGCTCATCATCGGTTAAAACTAAATGGTGAGCGGTAACACTACAGGAAACTTTTAGCCCTTTTTTCTTAGCTTCTTTGATCAGTTTTACAGATTTGGCTGTTGAAATTGTTGGGATGTGTAATTTACCATTTGTGTATTCCAATAAAAACAAGTCACGAACAATTTGCAATTCTTCAGCTAATGCCGGAATAGAATTTAAACCGAGTTTGGTGCTGTTTAAGCTTTCATTTACAAACCCTAAGGTAGAGGTGGTTTTTTCTTGAGGGAAACTCATAACCAATCCATCAAAATTTTGTGCGTACAGTAAAGCTATTTTCAATAAATTAGCATTGTTAATAGCTTTGTTGTAATCGCCAAAAGCAATTGCACCGGAGTTTTGCATATCAAAGAATTCTGCCAATTCCTTTCCTTCAGCATGCTGTGTTAAATTACCAATAGGATATAGATCTACAGCATTACTTATTGCTTTGTTCATTAAAAATTCAACTGCTGATTTATGATCGATAACAGGGTTTGTATTTGGGTTAACTGCAACAGCTGTAAATCCGCTTTTTGCAGCAACTTCTAAACCGTGTTCAATGTTTTCTCTCTCTTCAAAACCAGGTTCGCCAAAAGAAACACTAGTGTCAAACCAACCATTAGAAATATGTAAATTATTTAAGGTTATTTCTTTACAATTATTTGGTTTGGAGATCTTGTCAGAAATATTGGTTATAATGCCATTTTTAATTAATACATCTTTAACTTGATGATGATAAGCAGAGCTTTTATCGATTATTTTGACCGATTTTAAAAGTATATTCACTTGTAGAAAGTTTAAATAAAGATATAAATTTTCTTTATGGATTTTTAAATAGCTTTTGTAAAAGAATTTCAGCAATTAAAAATATCAACGCAAAACTAATAAATAATTGCCATAAATTGTGTGTTTTATTTTGTTCATTTATTTTGATCAATGCATTTTTAACACTGCTGAAATAATAGACATTATCTTTAATATTTTCATTTACAGAATGATATTGTAGATTACTTTCAGACCTATCATAATTATAAGCAATATTTTTTTTAAGCTCATTTTTATTTGAAATTTGGTAAATTCCTACCTTACTAGGTTGGTTAGATGTTGTTAGGATTACTTTATCTGTTTTTGTTACTTGAAGAGGAATAAAATTATATTCACCTTTTGTAATACGTAAAACTTCATCTTTTTGTAATATTGATCTAACCGAAATAGTATTTGTTTTTCCAATCTTATAATATAATTGCTTGTTTGTATTATTTTGTAAAGCAAAATTGTAAAAAACCGGAATTATCAGTGGTGATGAAGAAAAGTTAGAATTTTTATTACTCAATGCAGAAGCGATCCAATAGATCTTACTGTTTTTTTTATTAATTTCAGATATAAATTTTTTACTATTATCTAAATTTAGAAGATCTGAGGCATTTGGTATTACAGTATTAATATATTGATAAACAACAGGATATTGATAATTTTTTATTTGTTTTATAAATACATTTTTAAAAAACGGATGATCATAGTTAATTTTTGTTATTAGCTTTTTTGTTTCATTTTGGTCAATTATTTTTCCAATTTGCAAAGAAGAAAACAGATCGTTATAGGATGCAATATTTAGTTTATTTGAAGGAATAATAACCAAATTTCCACCGGTATCAATATAAGTTTGTATGGCATTGATCAAATATTTTGGAAACTGATCAAGTTCATTTAATATTACTAAATTCTGATTATAAATATCACCAACTTCCAATTGTTTTAATTCGGATTGTACAAAGTCAAAATCATTTTTATTGTAAATATTTGGTAAAAAAGAACTGTTTTTACCGATTGTCAAAACTTTGGTCTTTTCATCTTTTGGAATTGCAAAATACATGGAATTGTCAAATAAAATATCAGCATCATCAATATTGATATAGCCCGATATATCATCAGTGTTCTGCGTGATAAATTCAATTTCCTTTGTTTTGTTCTTTTCGAGTTTAATACTTGTTTTCCCTTTTAATTCATCATTTATAAAAAATGATACATTAATATTTTTATTGGCAGAATTGTAACTTTTAATATTGGTTTTTAGGGTTAAATTATCATTGTCCTTTTGTGAGATCCACAAGCTATCAATTGCGATATTATCAGGTGTCTCAGACAATAATTGAATTAAATAATATTTAGAAAGGCTATCTGTTTTTAAGGGAAAAACATCATTGTTAACTTTCTGAAAATCAGATATTAAAATAATTTGATCACCTGTGCTTTTATTCATGTTCTGTAGAGATCGAATTTGCAAAAAAACAGAGTGTAGATCTTTTTGTATTGGATAGTAATTAATATTTAAAAGCTCATTATTTATGTCAATATCTTTAAAGGTCTTATCATTGGTAAGCAGTGTAATTTTTTTATTTTTATTTTGAAATGATTCAATTAGATCCTGAATGGCAATTTTTAGCAGTTCACCATTTTTACCCTTTGCCTGCATACTTAGAGAATTATCTAAATAGATATAGGTTTCTTTAGGCTTTTGTTGAATATTTTTACCGTAGTAAGGTTGGGCGAATGCTAAAATTAGAGCAGTTAAAAGCAACAGTCGACTGATTAAAATAAGCCACTTTTTTAATTTTGAGCTTTTACGGGTTTGTTGTTCAATTTCCTTTAAAAGTTTTACGTTAGTGAATTTTACTTTTTCGAATTTTTGGAGTTGAAATAAATGAATAAAAATGGGGATAATAAGTGCAAATAAAGCGTATAAAATTTCTGGATATTTAAAATGCATTATTCATTTTTGATTTCTCAAAAGTAAGAATTTATTTTTAGCCTGCTAATCGTTTTTTGATCATTTTAAATTTAATAAACTTTAGGGAACTATCAATTCATAATTTTGAGTCTTTACTTTTTTTCCATGCCAGCAAAAATAATTGTGTACGGAATCCTTTAGATTGGTTGTTAGTAATTAGCCTATATTTTTTTAATTCGAATACTTAAATTAATGTTCTTTTAATAATTATTTGGCATTAATGTTTTAAATATGAATTTATTACATTAACTTTATAAATCTAATGAACATTATTATGAAAAAACAAATAATATATGTTTTCCTTTTCTTTTTTGTATTTAATTATTCTTATTCGCAGAAAATAAAAGACTCAGTACAAACTGAGCAGGTTGCCAAACTTTTTAGGAATCAAGAGGTACTTCCTATAAAATTAAGTTATTCAAATAAAAATATAAAGAAAGAAACAAATGACAGTACTTATATCAAAACAACTCTCACTTATCAAGAAGATGGTTCATGGAAGGATTTGGAAGTTGAGCTAAGAGTTCGTGGCAATTTCAGACTCATAAATTGTTATTTTCCTCCAATAAAAGTAAAAATTAATAAATCTGTTAGTGAAGGTACCTTATTTGAAGGGAATAAGAAATTAAAACTGGTGATGCCTTGTTCCTCTAAGAAAGGAACGAATGATTATGTTGTTAAAGAATATATGGCTTATAAATTTTATGAGATAATTTCACTTTATCATTTTAAAACCAGATTGGTAGATATTTCTTTTACCGAAATGAAAGGTAAAAAAGAAAAAAGTTATCATCTTAAGGGTGTTCTGGTTGAAGATGATAAAAATGTTGCAAAGAGAAGTGGAGGTAATGTCCTGAAAAGGCGTATTCACCCAGCGGTTCAAGATCCTGTAACCTCAGTTCAGAATTCTTTTTTTCAGTATTTGATTGGTAATACCGATTATTCAACTTATGTTCAACATAATGAAAAGCTTTTATTTGTTAATAAATCATTTGTGCCACTTCCTTATGATTTTGATATGTCCGGACTTGTAGATACACATTATGCGGTTGTTTCTGTTATAAATGATGAACCCTTACCGATATCCTCAGTTAGAGAAAGGTTATATAGAGGGTTTAAAAGAGATCCAATAGTTATTCAACAAGTGAGAAAAGAATTTATTAATAATGAAGCTGATCTGCTTGCTGTTGTAGACAGTTTAGGAGCAGATTTTGAGAATCCAAAAGAATTTTTAGTGGCAAAAAAATTTATTTCAGATTTTTTTGTTGTAATGAAAAATGATGAAATATTTAAAAGAGAAATTACAAATAAGTTAAGAACTAGATAGTGTATTTATTGTATATTTTTGAGTACATGATGAAGTTTGATTATTAATAAACATGAAAATACTCCCATCACTTATTGATAAAAATCTGGATTTACCATTAAATCTTAAAATTAGTTTTGAAGCTATTTTTGAATATCTTGAAAATATAATATTAGATAAAGATCATTATCTATATGCAACTGCCAATGAAATACTTGAAGAGTATAAACAATTTCCAATATTAAGAGAAGGCTTTGAAGATTTTAATAATTTACAGAAATACAATAAAGAGATTGACAAATTATTAGATATTATTTTTCCTGAGATCTTACAAAATGATGAGATAAAGGCAGTCAGTATTCCGTTTGATTTTACAACATTCAAACTATCAAAAAGATTTCTAAGAATACTGGATGATGCAGGTGAATCTTATGTGTTAAAGCTGAGAAATATTGATAGTTCCAATATTTTTATTTCTTCCTGCGTATTTATATTGGTTCATTATTACAAAGTTAAATTAAAATTTGAACGCCCTTTTTATTTTGATATTCCCAGTACTAAAAAAGGTTTTACTAAAAATTACAGGGTAAAATATAACAAAGATCTTTTTAAAATAAGACCTTTAAAAAATGCACTTAAAATCACAAAAAACGATATAAAAGAATTACTTGATAACTTTGATAATATTGATATTTGGAAAGAAAAATTTCCTGTTCATAGTTATGAATTCAAAGGTTTTGGTATTATGAATCTGTTTGATGTAACTTCTGATCAATTAATATCTGACATTAAAGAAAATTTACTGATAAAAGATGAGCAAGCCTTCCATGAGCTCCAATTAAACATTTCAAATTTATTTGATTCAAACTCATTAAAATTTGAATTCTCAACATATTATTTACATAATAATGAATTAGCCTATCGGTATTATTACAATCAGAATAGCTTTCTTGTACAAGGGAAAAATGATCTTGGATGCAATGAAAATTCTTGTGATGAAATTTTCACAAAGGTTTTTAAAGAAAAGAAAATGTTGGCCATTTCTGATGTAGAAAAATATGGCAAAACAACCAATTATAATAGATTTTATAAGTCTTTAAAAAAGAAAGACATTAAAAGTATCATATTGGTTCCCATTTTACTCACTGAAGAACTGTTTGGAATAATGGAACTTGTTTCAAAGAATAAATATGAATTAAATTCTGTCAATGCTGAAAAACTTAAGGATGTAATTCCTGTCTTTAGGATGGGTGCATTGAGATATATGGAAGAGTATGTTAACAATTTGGAATCGATCATTCAAGAGCACTACACTTCGTTACACCCTACAATTAAATGGAAATTTTATAATGCAGCTGAAGAATTCCTTTCGAATATTGAAACAAATAATACATCATCGGATATTAAAAACATTGTGTTTAAAGATGTAATTCCGTTATATGGTCAGTGTGACATCAAAGGTTCATCAATAGCACGGAACTCTGCTGTTCAAAAAGATCTGATAAAACAACTAAATCTATCACTTACAATAATTGAAAAAGCAAAGGATAATTTTGATCTTACAACGTATAATGATCTTTTATCTAGAATTAAAAGGTTTAAAAATAATATTAAAAAGGGGTTATATTCAAGTGATGAAGAAGAATTAATCAATTTTTTATTGCAAGAAATTTATCCAACATTTGATAATTTAAAGATATTAAATAAAAAAATAAAAGCAGATATTGAAAATTATGTGCTGCAAATTGATAAAAAACTACATGTTGTTTATGATAAAAGGAAAAAATATGATAATAGTGTTGATAGATTAAATGAAGAACTGGCAAAATTTATTGATAAAAAACAGATTGAAGCACAAGAGTTGTTTCCTCATTATTTTGAAAGATATAAAACAGATGGGGTAGATCATACCATGTATATAGGTCAATCCTTGATAAAAAAAAGTGTTTATAATAAGAATGATCTAAATAATCTCAGACTTTGGCAGTTGCAAATGATGTGTGAATTAGAGAATATTGCACACGGTTTAAAAGAAGAACTAGATTACCCCTTAGAAGTAGCTTCTTTGATCTTGGTCCATAACAAGCCTTTATCTATTAAATTTAGAATGGATGAAAAGCGTTTTGATATTGACGGAGCTAAAAATGTTAGATATGAGATCATAAAAAAACGAATTGATAAATCATATATAAAGAACACAAATGAACGACTAACAATTCCCGGTAAAATTGCGATTGTTTATAGTCAGATCAGTGAAAGAAACGAATACTTAAAATATATCAAACAATTACAATCAAAAAAGTATTTACTGGATAGTATTGAAAAACTAGATATTGAAGATATGAAAGGGATCTCAGGTTTAAAGGCTTTACGGGTCTCAGTTAATTACGATAAAAATAATTTCTAAACACTTAAAAAATATTAAAGTATTACATCATTATAACTCAACTCGTTCCGGAATTCTTCATCATTCCAAAAGAAATTATAAAAGCGATAACCGAAATTATTATTCCATACATAAATATGGAATAGGCAATTCTTAAAAGTTTATACTTTTTGTCGAGAACTTTGCCTAAATAATAGAGGTCATTTATTAATGATTTGTACAAATAATCGCTATCATTCATCATATCGATCATGCCTTTTTGATAATCTTCTAATTCCATTTTATGGAAATTACCAAAAAACAATAAATTAACTTTTTTATTTGTGATGTCCTTTTTTGAAAATTTACCTGAAGTAACTTTTGGCCTGGTTGATAATATAGAAAACACCATGGTTACAACGGTTATCAACAAAAATATTAATGTAGGGTATATTAAATAATAGTTATCCGGTTTGTCTAATTTTGGAAAGAGATTTGATAGCGCAATTGACAGGATAATTGCGTTTACTGATAGCAAGATATTCGCTTTTGTATCAGCAATATCACTGAGTTTTAAATGATTTCTATGGGTAACCCTAAACATGGTTTCTACACCTCTGCCGGGTTTTTTTTCTTTTTCTTTTTTGAGTTTTAGGGAATCTTTTTTTAATTTATTTTTGAGTTCTTGTTCTTTGATCTTTATTTTGGTTTTTCGCAGATTATTTGTAACAGTTACCCAATTCATATTTTTTTGGGCGTTTAATTTCTCAAAAGCATAATTTGTAAAATATTTATGTTCTGATAAAAATTTTTCGTTTTCCTGTAGCCATTCAATGTCGCTTAGCTTTTTACCGGTTAAGTTTTCCTGTTCTAAACGTAATAATTTTGATTTTTTATCAAAGTCGTTTGTGCCTAAATGGTATAGATCTGCATCACAAATGATCTCATCAAGTTTATTGGATGGATTTTGAGGCATTATGGTTGCATCGATCACAGATTGGATCTTTAAGATCTTTTCTTTTGAAAAGCCTTTTTCACTTAAATATTCAGCTGCAATTTTTTTGCTTATTTCTTCATGGTTTTTAAGTTCTTTTGTAAAACCTAGATCGTGAAACCAAGCTGCAAGTAATAATATTTCCAAATCTTTATCAGAAATATTTTCAGCTAAAGCAATTTCATTTGCAGCTTTTACAACTTGTAAAGTATGGTTTTGATTATGATAAACTACTTTTTGAGGAAGAGTGTTTTTATATAAGTCAAAAACATATCTTTTTACATCTATAAAAAAATCGTTATTAGCCATAATAAGAAATTTAAATGTAAACCTAAAAATACGACAATTTTTATAAATATTTTAGATATTTCCTTTTTTATTGCTGATAATCAGGTAATAATTAAAAAAAGCCACCTATTCACGAATGTTTAATATTCTTGATTTTGTAGTATAACGAATAAATAATTCGGATTAAAACGCCTCCATGATACCAAAATATATACCTTGATTACCATCAACACCTACAGCAAAATCTAAACGTAAATTAATTCTTTTTTCTAAAGATATCATGTATCTGGCTCCAACTCCAACACTAGGCAACCAGTCTCTCTC
>JAOZVI010000174.1 GCA_029938265.1 Flavobacteriaceae bacterium
AAAATGCACTGGGCAAGTCACGGAGAAACAGCAGCCGAGACAGTTTATAAACGAGTAGATTCATCAAATGAACATATCGGGCTTACAAATTTTAAAGGCGAAATTCCAACAAAAAAAGAAGTTGAGATTGCAAAGAATTATCTTGCAGAAGATGAATTGAATATTCTGAACAGAATGGTAACAGCATTCTTAGAAATAGCAGAGATTCAAGCATTAGACCGTACACCAATGTATATGGCAGATTGGATTAAGCAGTTAGATACTTTCCTGAAAATGACCAATAAAAATATTTTACAACATTCAGGAACTATTAGCCATCAGAAAGCAATAGAAAAAGCCCACGGTGAATATGAAATTTATAAAGAAAAAATAAAGAATAGAATTACACAAGTTGAAAAGGATTTTATCAAGCAATTGGATAGTAAAACTAAAGGCTTAAAGAAATAGCTTAACTATTACCATAAAAAGATATGGATAAAAAGGAAATAAATGAGTTAGGTAATGCAATTATGATTTTACAGCGTAAAGCTGTAACACAAACACTACTGATTTGGAAACCAGAAGCTGAAAGAATAATTGATACAAATAGTAAGGACATTAACGCTATTGAACATACTTTAGATGCCCTTTGTGAAGTTGCTTTTGATGATGAAGTATTAATTCATCAAGTTTAAAATAATTAGGGAGTGATAATTGATTAAATTTATAAATAGTGACAAAAACCAACAGAATAGAATATAAACAAGAACTAACCGATAGGTTAGAAAAAGAAGTGATTGCTTTTTTAAACTATCATGAAGGTGGAATAATAACCGGGTTGGTAGATAGGTTGGTAGAAGGGTTGGCAGATAGTCAAAAAAAAGATAATTACTTAAAATTATGCATAAATTCACCGAAGCACAATTAGAACAGGCTGTAATTGAACTTTTTCAAGATCAGAATTTTACCTATCAAAAAGGTGAAGAAATTGAAAGAAGTGATGATGAAGTACTAATTAAATCTGATTTAAAGCAATTCCTGTTAAAGCAATATAGAAAAGAAAAAATCACAGATCAAGAGGTAAAGTCTATCATTAGAAAATTAGAGGTTTTACCAAGTTCAGATATTTACGAAAGCAATAAAGCTTTTATGAAATGGCTTTCGGATGGTTTTTTGTTAAAGCGTGAAGATCGCTCTAAAAAAGATCTTTTTATACAACTTATAGATTATGATTCTACTGAAAATAACATCTTTAAAATTGTAAATCAATTAGAAATCACCGGTTATGAAAAAAGGATACCAGATGCCATTATTTACATCAATGGTTTACCGGTTGTTGTTTTTGAATTTAAAAGTGCGATACGTGAAGAAGCAACCGTACACGATGCTTTTATTCAGATAACTGTAAGATATAAACGTGATATCCCTGAACTTTTTAAATACAATGCTTTTTGTGTTATTAGTGATGGTATAAACAATAAAGCAGGATCATTTTTTGCACCTTATGAATTTTTCTATGCTTGGCGGAGAATTGAAGGTAAAGAAAATGAAGTGGATGGTATTAACTCTCTTTATACCATGATGCAGGGAATGTTTGATCATAATCGGTTGATAGATATTATCCATAATTTTATATTCTTACCGGATTCTTCAAAAAAAGAAGAAAAAATTGTTTGTCGTTATCCACAGTATTATGCGGCAAGAAAAATGTTTCAAAATATTAAAAAACATCAACGCCCAGATGGTGACGGTAAAGGAGGAACCTACTTTGGAGCAACCGGTAGTGGAAAAAGTTACACCATGCTTTACCTTACCAGATTATTGATGAAAAGTGTATATTTTTCAAGTCCAACCATTATTTTAATCACAGATAGAACAGATTTAGATGATCAGCTTTCCGGTCAGTTTACCAATGCCAAAGGTTTTATTGGGGATAATATGGTAATGAGTGTAGAAAGCAGAGAGCAATTAAAGAGATTATTACAAGGCAGAAATAGTGGGGGTGTATTTTTAACCACCATTCATAAATTTACGGAAGACACCGAATTACTTACCGATAGAAATAATGTGATTTGTATTTCAGATGAAGCACATAGAAGTCAGATCAATTTAGATCAAAAAATAAAGATAACCGAAAAGGGAGTTGAGAAAACTTATGGGTTTGCCAAGTATTTACATGACTCTTTGCCAAATGCCACCTATGTAGGTTTTACCGGAACACCCATTGATGCAACACTCGATGTATTTGGTGAAATTATTGATGCTTATACGATAAATGAGTCTGTAGAAGATGAAATTACGGTTAAATTAGTATATGAAGGCAGAGCAGCAAAAGTGGTTTTAAACAACACAAAATTAGAAGAAATTGAAGGTTATTATGAGCAATGTGTAGCGGAGGGTGCAAGTGAATATCATGTAGATGAAAGTAAAAAAGCATCGGCCAGTATGAATGCTATTATCGGTGATCCGGATAGAATTAAAGCGGTAGCCAAAGATTTTGTAAACCATTATGAAAACAGAGTTTCAGAGGGTGCTACTGTAAAAGGGAAAGCCATGTTTGTTTGTAACAGTCGGTTAATTGCTTATGATCTTTATCAAGAAATTATTGCTCTACGACCTGAATGGCTGGAAGTAAAAATAAGTGATGATGATGTTGAATTATCCGAAAAGGACAAAAGAGAGATCAAACCCATGGAACGGATTAAAATGATCATGACTCGTGGTCAGGATGATCCTAAAGAGTTATATGATCTGTTAGGCACAAAAGACTATCGTAAGGAGTTAGACCGCCAGTTTAAAAATGAAAAATCCAATTTTAAAATTGCCATTGTAGTTGACATGTGGTTAACTGGTTTTGATGTCCCGTTTTTAGACACTATTTATATTGACAAGCCAATTCAACAACACAATTTAATTCAAACTATTTCACGTGTAAATAGAAAATTTAAAAACAAAAATAAAGGTTTGGTAGTTGATTATATTGGTATCAAAACACAAATGAATAAGGCTTTAAAGCAATATTCAAGTATAGATGGAAGCAATTTTGAAGACATTGCACAATCGGTAATTGTGGTAAAAGATCATTTAGACTTGTTAAATAAGTTATTCCATAGATTTGATAATTCACTTTACTTTGCAGGGAAACCATTACAACAATTAGAATGTTTAAATAAAGCTGCAGAATTTGTACAGCTCACCCATAAACAGGAAAAAAGATTTATGGATTTGGTAAAACGGTTGAAATCGGCCTATGATATCTCCTGCAATAGTGAAGCATTTACTCAGAAAGAAAGAGATTATATTCATTTTTATTTAGCTGTTCGCTCTATAATTTTTAAACTAACCAAAGGCAATGCACCAGATACAGCTCAAATGAATGCCAGAGTAAGAGAGATGATTAAAGAAGCTTTACTGAGTGATGGTGTTGAAGAAATATTTAAACTTGGTGATAATCACGAAAGTGAGATTGATATTTTTGATGAAGCCTATTTGGCTAAAATAGAGAAAATTAAATTACCAAATACTAAAATTAAATTGCTCCAAATGCTGTTATCAAAAGCAATTGGCGAACTTAAAAAAGTTAATAAAATAAAGGGAATTGATTTTTCTGATAAATTCAGATCTATTGTTGACAGGTATAATGAAAGAAACGAGCAGGATGTTTTAACCAGTGATGTTTTAGATGATTTTGCCAGTGAAATTGTGGATCTATACCATAGTTTAAAAGATGAAAAAGAATCGTTTAAGGATATGGGAATTGATTTTGAAGAAAAGGCTTTTTACGATATTCTAAAGGCCATTGCTCATAAATATGAATTTGAATATCCTGAAGACAAATTGATACATTTAGCAAAAGAAGTTAAAATAGTAGTTGATGACAAAGCAAGATACACTGATTGGAGTAAAAGAGCAGATATAAAAGCCGAATTAAAAGCAGATCTAATTGTGCTTTTGGCCGAAAACGATTATCCACCTATAACAAGAGATGAAGTTTTTAAAGAAATTTTAGAACAGGCAGAGAATTTTAAGAAGTATCAGA
>JAOZVI010000055.1 GCA_029938265.1 Flavobacteriaceae bacterium
GATATTCCGTGTAGTTTTTGGACTTTGTTTTGTATTGTAAACTCATCCATATCAAATCTGCCTAATGATATTCGTGTTCCTCGGTTCGGAAATTTGTCTTAAGCTTCCTTCAGATTCCACCTCTCAATGGACACCCTTGCTCTCAACTAATGGTTGGAAACTACAATCCCCCATAGTGGACTCGCACCACCTAGTTATTAATCATGCACGGCACACAATAAAAAAGGTTTGCAATTTTGCAAACCTTTTTTTATAACCTATCAAGTTCTAAGACTTTAATCGTTTAGCTTCTTTTTTTAATTTTCTATGTTCTATAAAATTACCCCATAACCAATACGGAATCACAACAGTGATCAAAAATATCATCAACCAAAAACCTAAAGTAAATACTCCTAAAAAAATTAAAAACCCTAAAAATTGTTGAAAATCCATTTATCGATAATTTTGTATAATTCAAAAATACTATTTATTTTAAAATAAATCACATTTTACCTTCTTTTTTATGTTGTTATTTTTTAACATACAATTAACAAAATGTCCTTTAAACTAAAATACCTTTCCGCTGTCTTATGAATAATTAAAATTAGACATATTAATGAAACAATCTCTTTTTACTATTACTCTATTATTTTTAGTGTTTTCAATCTCTGCACAACGAAAATCAAATACTTCAGAACAAAAAAGAAATCTTGTTATGTTTGATGTAAGTGGGAAAGTTTACGAAAAATCTACAAACCAACCCTTAGAATACGCTACAATAATTCTAAAACCTCTAGAAGGGAAACGTATTTTTGGTGGCATTACCAATACAAAGGGCGAATTCAAAATCGAAGTACCTCAAGGTGATTATAAGATTTCTATCGAATTTTTATCATTCAAAACCAAAACAATCGGAAATAAAAAGATCGATAAGAATATAAATCTTGGTGCAATTTATTTAGAAGAAGATGCCGAATCACTTGGCGAAGTAGAATTAATTGCCGAAAAAAGTACTGTTGAAATTCGTCTCGACAAAAAAATATACAATGTTGGTAAAGACATGACTGTAAAAGGTGGAACTGCCAGTGATGTTTTGGATAATGTTCCTTCGGTAACGGTAGATACTGATGGTGTGGTAAGTTTGAGAGGAAATGAAAATGTAAGAATTTTAATCAATGGTAAGCCAAGTGGTTTAATTGGAATTAACGATACTGAAGCACTTCGACAATTTCCTGCAGATGTCATAAAAAAAGTTGAAGTTATAACTAGTCCGAGTGCACGTTATGATGCAGAAGGAACTGCCGGAATCATTAATATTATTTTACGTAAAGGTAAAGCTCTGGGTTTTAATGGATCTGCTACTGTTAACGCCGGTATTCCTGAATCTTACGGATTTTCAGCCAATCTAAATTATCGAACTAAAAATTTTAACCTTTTCAATAATACAGGATATAGTTATTATGATTCTCCTGGTAATGCTAAATTTGATACTGAGTATTTTTCAGCTTCAATTCCCAGTAAATATGTAAATGAAAAAAGAGATTACAATAGAAAAGGTGGAAATCTGAATACAAATTTTGGTATAGAATATTTCTTAACTGAAAATTCTTCAATAACGGGAAGTGTTCTTTACAGAAAATCTAATCGCAACACTTTAATCAATAATATAACAACAAAATATGATGCCAATTTAATTGAAAACGAATCATACATTAGAGACAGTGATGATGATAATGATTTTGTAAACTGGCAATATGCCTTAAATTATATCAATAATTTTAAGAAAAGTGGTCATACATTAACTTTTGATTTCCAATACCAGGATAATAAAAGTGATGGTTTATCTTATATAACTGAAAATGTTATTTATCCTGACCCTAAAGAAAAACCCGATGAAAAAAATATTACCGATCAAACACAAAATAAACTTCTACTACAAGGAGATTATGTTTTACCAATAGGAGAAAATCAACAATTTGAAGCAGGATTTAGGTCAAATATAAATAATCAAACAACCGATTATTCTATTTGGTTTGAAGATGAATATGGGGATTTTATCAAGAATGAGGATATTTCTAATATTTTTAATTACGATGAAACAATTCATGCTATTTATTCACAATATGGAAATAAATTTGGCAAACTATCTGCATTGTTTGGACTGAGAATGGAAATTACGGATATTGATATTTCAGTAACTGACGAGGATCTGGATGCAAAAAAGGACTATATTGATTTCTTTCCTACTGTTAATCTTTCTTATGAATTATCAGAAGATCAAAATATTACTTTAGGCTATAATCGCAGAATTCGTCGTCCGCGATCAAGATTTATCAATCCATTTCCATCACGAACGAGTAAAAACAATATTTTTCAGGGAAATCCTTATTTGGATCCATCAATATCAGATGGAGTTGACCTTGGATATTTTAAACGCTGGGATAAAGTTACTTTTAATACTTCAGTATATCTTACACATTCAACCGATGTTTTTCAATTCATAAGCGAAGATACTGGTGAAACAACCGAAGATGACTTACCAATCATAAGAAGAACACCCATAAATTTAAGTACAAATGACAGGTATGGATTTGAATTTTCTGTTAATTATACACCTATAAAAAATTGGCGATTAAATGGTAGTTTTAATTTCTACAGCTCAGAATTTGAGGGCTTTCATGAAGGTGTTGATTTTGGATCAAAAAGCACAAGCTGGTTTGCCAGGTTTAGTTCAAAAATAGTTTTACCAGCTGATATTGACTGGCAAACAACTATGATGTATCGAGGCCCTGGTGAAAATGCACAAAGCAAAAGAGACGGTATGTTTATGGCCAATATGGCCTTTAGCAAAGATATTTTAAAAGGTGATGGCACTATAGCATTAAACGTAAGCGACCTTTTTAATACACGTAAACGAAAAATGGAAACACTAACTGAATCATTTTATTCAGAAAGTGAATTTCAATGGAGACAACGTCAAATCAGACTTTCATTTACCTATCGCTTTAAGCAAAAAAAGAAACGTGAACGCCGAAGTTATGATGATGGTGGCGGTGATGAAGAAATAATGGGAGGTTAACTCTCTAATCACTCTCCAAAATCCTTTTGTATTCCTCTAAATTAGCTTTTATTTTAGCATCTAATTCTGGTTCTTCAATATCGGTATATTGTTTTAAGGTTTCAAGAATTATTTGAGCTACAATTAAACGTGCACTTGGTTTATCATCTGAAGGAATTACAAACCATGGAGCTTTTGGTTTTGAAGTGCGATTCAGCATATCTTCATAACAAGCCATATAGTTATCCCATAGCTCTCTTTCTTTAAGATCACCTGAAGAAAATTTCCAATTCTTTTCTTCGAGTCTGATCCTTCTTAATAAACGATACTTTTGTTCATCCTTGGAAATATTTAAAAAGAATTTAAAAATGATCGTCCCATTTTCAGCAATATGATCTTCAAAATTATTGATATGCTCCATACGCTTATGAAAAAAATCATCATCAACCGTTTCAACATTTGTCACTGAGGGTATATTCTCCCCTAAAATATATTCAGGATGCACACGGGTAACCAAAACATTTTCATAATGTGTACGATTAAAAATACCAAATTTACCCCGTGCCGGTAGCGCAATATAATGTCGCCACATAAAATCGTGGTCCTTTTCAAATTCAGTTGGCTGTTTAAAACTGTGAACATTGATGCCGCGTGTATTAAAACTCTTAAAAACTTCGCGTATCAAACTATCCTTTCCTGCAGTATCCATCCCCTGAAAACATATCAAAACACTGTATTTACCATGAGCATACATGGTGTTTTGAATTTTACTGATCTTTTTACTTACTTTTTTTAGCTGATCTTTTGCTTTATCATGTACAACTTTTGTTGATATTTTACTCAGGTTTACTGAATCGACAACTTTATAAGGATTTGATTTCATATTGATATTACTTTAAACTATCTACTTTAATTTTTCTTGTGGACATTTTACTTCTCTCTTCTAACTTTACACCCCCTATTTACTCGCAAACATTTTAACATCATCTTCAGTAATGATATCATCACCTAAAATGAGTAGTCTTTCTACTACATTTCTCAACTCTCTAATATTACCTGTCCAGTTATAATTTTGTAATAATCCTATGGCTTGTTCATCAAATCTTTTGGGTGTTATTCCTTGTTCTTTTGCAATTTTATCTATAAAAAAATCAATTAAAACTGGTATGTCTTCTACCCTTTTATTTAAAGCCGGAACCTGAATAATGATCACAGCCAATCTGTGGTAAAGATCTTCTCTAAATTTACCTTTTGCTATTTCTTTTTTTAAGTCCTTATTGGTAGCTGCTATTACTCTAACATTAACTTTAATATCTTTATCACTACCAACTCTGCTTATCTTGTTTTCCTGTAAGACTCGCAAAACTTTTGCTTGTGCAGAAAGGCTCATATCTCCAACTTCATCAAGAAAAATTGTACCACTATTTGCCGCTTCAAATTTCCCTGCCCTATCTTTATGCGCTCCTGTAAATGAACCCTTAACATGACCAAACAACTCGCTTTCAATCAACTCTGAAGGTATTGCTGCACAGTTAACTTCAATCATTGGTCCATCTAATCTATTACTTTTATTATGTAACCAATGAGCAACCAGCTCTTTACCTGTTCCGTTTTCACCAATTATCAAAACACGAGCTTCAGTAGGTGCAACTTTATCAATAATTGTCTTAATTTTAATGATCGACTTACTATTGCCAATCATTTCATAGTTCTTACTTATTCTCTTCTTTAAACGCTTATTTTCAACAACCAATTGTTTTTTATCTAATGCATTTCTAACGGCATTTAACAAACGGTTTAGGTCTGGTGGTTTTGAAATATAATCATAAGCACCCATACGCATAGTTTGCACTGCAGTTTCTAACTCTCCATGTCCGGAGATCATTATAAAAGGGATTTCAGGCTTGATTCTTAATGATTTTTCCAATACTTCAACACCATCCATTTTTGGCATTTTTATATCGCACAAAACCAGATCATAATCGGTTTTTTCAATCATTTTGTATCCTAATAGGCCATCTTCAGCATCTTCGACCTGATAAGTATCATTGTCTTCAGAAATTATTTTAGATAATACCCTTCTAATTGCTGATTCGTCTTCTATGATTAAAATTTTTGACATATATCTTAATTACTTTTACTATCAATTGTACTATTTACTTTTTCTACTTTTTACTTTTTACTTAAACCTTAACACTTTAAGCGCTAATACCTCATCCATTTATACAACTCTTTATAATTTACTTTTTTACCATACATTAAGATTCCAACACGGTAAATTTTTGCGGCTAACCAAATTACGGCTAAAAAAGTTATGATCAACAAAAATAGTGAAAGTGCTATTTGCCACCATGGCACTCCAAATGGTATTCGCATTAACATCACTATTGGCGAAGTAAAAGGAATCATTGAGAAAACAGTGGCAACAGTACCATGTGGATCATTGATCACTGTTGCAAAACCTACATAAACACCTATCATCAAAGGCATTATAACCGGCATCATAAATTGTTGTGTATCCGTTTCATTATCAACAGCCGAACCAATTGCTGCATAAATTGAACTGTATAATAAATAACCTCCTAAAAAGAATAAAATAAACCAAATAAACATACTAAATAGTGGTAGTTTTAATATTTCGCTTATTGCAAACTGTGCGTCATTTGTAGCTACAGCCTCCATTTGATCAGTAGGAATTTGCGCTGTTTGAACACTTGCCATACTATCCATTCCGAAAAAATAAGAACCGGCAACTAACATCAAAAACATTAAAACTGCCCATATAAAGAATTGTAATAATCCTGCTCCTGCTGTACCGATTACTTTCCCCATCATCAATTGAAAAGGTTTAACTGATGAAATGATCACCTCTACTATTCTACTTGTTTTTTCTTCAATAACACTACGCATTACCATGGCTCCATAAACAATAATAAACATCATTATTACATAACCTGCACCCATTCCTAAGGCAATTTTAATACCATTGACCAATTTTGATGATTTTTCACCGCTATAATTTGAAAGTTTTATATCAACATTTAAATCTGATTGTTCAAGTTTTTTTAGATCAATGTTCAATTGTAACATCTTTTCTTTTTCTAATTTTTTTTCTAAATTATTTTCTAAAGAAGAGATCAATACCATACTTGGTGTTTCCTGAGAAAAAAACTGTATACTTTCAGTGATTTGTTCAATACTATCTTTTTCGGGAATAAACAATAATCCGTCATGATTAGATTCCTGAACAATTTGTTTGGCTTTATTTAGATCGACTTCAGTAAGATCGATATAATGAATGGTATTGCTATCTTTAAAATCATTTTTTGAAAAAAACTTTGAATTATCAACATAAGCAACCACATTAATTTTTTCCATACTGCTTTTTGACAAATATACCACTAATGCTATCATGCCTACCATTATTAACGGACTTACAAAAGTCATAATGATAAACGACCTATTTCTTACTTTAGCAAGAAATTCTCTTTTTATAATGAGTTTGAGCTTGTTCATAATTATGAATTTTGTTTTACTGCCTGAATAAAAATATCATTGGCAGTTGGTATTACTTCAACATAATGATTTATCAAAGCCCTTTTATTTAAATATTTAATCAAATCTGTAGAAGTATCTCCATTAGATAAATTAATTCTCAATTTTAGATCATCTTCAAGCGATTTAAATTCGGCATTACTCACTGAAAATTTTTGAGATATTTCTTGCATTAATTTATCTTTTTCATCAGTAACCAAACCTACTTCAAAAGAATTAGTTTTAAATTGTTTTTTAATATCAATCAGTTTCCCATCGAGTATTTTGTTGGATCTGTCGATCAAAGCAATATATTCACAAAGTTCTTCTACAGATTCCATACGATGTGTAGAAAATATAATTGTTGCACCTTTATCACGTAATCGCAAAATCTCATCCTTTATCAAATTGGCATTTATAGGGTCAAATCCACTAAAAGGTTCATCAAAAATTAAAAGTTTTGGTTCGTGTAAAACAGTAACAATAAACTGGACTTTTTGAGCCATCCCTTTTGAAAGCTCTTCAACTTTCTTATTCCACCAATCACCAATTTCAAATTTATCAAACCAATATTTCAACCTTTTTTTAGCTTCATTTTTAGATAAACCCTTTAGTTGGGCTAAATAAATTGATTGTTCTCCCACTTTCATTCGCTTGTACAAACCTCTTTCTTCAGGTAAATAACCAATGAAATGAACATCGTTGGGTTGTAATGCTTTTCCGTTAAAAAAAATCTTCCCTTCATCAGGCAGGGTTATTTGGTTGATAATTCTAATAAGCGTAGTCTTTCCTGCTCCATTCGGACCAAGCAGTCCAAAAATACTTTGCTCCGGAACCTCTATTGAAACATTGTTTAAAGCTCTGAAATCACCAAAATTTTTAACAATATTTTCAGTTACCAAAATATTATCCATAAGTAATTATAAATTTTCCCAAATATAAGTAAATGGAATTAATGTGAGGATAGTAAAAAATAAAGATTTAAACCAAATTATTTAAGTCTGTCAAGATATTTTTTTTGAATTTCCTTTACCATTTTCAAAGTAATTTTTGGTTTAGTAATTCTAACGATTTCTGTAATACCATCTTTTTCATAAAAAATACCTTTGGCTATATCAAAACCTGAAACGGATACATTATTTTTAATATCAAAAGTAACTTCTCTAAATTTATCCCAATCTAAATCTTTTGGAATAACAAAATAATAATAATTCTTATCATTAAGAGATTGATATATTCCATCTGTTTTTTTCTTTAGGTTGTAAAATTTGTTAACCCTGATCATTGAGTCAGTATCATGCTTTATTCTAACATTTCTTGCCATTTCAAGTCCCTCATTTATATACAACTCTTGAATTTTTGGAATATCTGAATACTCTTTAACGCTCTTTAATCTTATTCCACTATACTTTCTTTTACCAATTGTAATTTCACATTTTGCACCATTAATATCCATTTTATTTTCTTTATTGATATTCCTAGTGGCTCTAAGAATACGTTCAAATGAAACAGGTTCCTTTGTAATCAACAAAATTGTATTGGGTTTACTTATTTGTGAAAATCTCGTAAAATAAGAAGCCAATGGGCTAGGAATATTAACAACAAATGTTCTTGGCAATTTATTATTTTCAATAGGACTAACTTTTTCTTGTTTCATTAATTTTCCTATAATTTCACGCTTTTTCATGTTGTTTAACTTTAAAATTTAATTTTCGACTTAAAAATACAAATAACTTACTGTAAAAACAATATTTTTTGAAATTTTATTATGCATGCATAATATTTTTTTATATCTTTGAGAAATGGAAAAGGACAAAACTATTGGTCATGCTTTAAGATCTACCTGGCAATCTGTGGCAAAATCATATAATGAGCAAGCACTAAAACACGACAGCACAATGGCTGTGGCAATGGCTTTACTTTATATTGATTATGATAATGGCACACCATCAACATCATTAGGTCCTTCTATGGGGATGGAAGCTACGAGCTTATCCAGAATATTAAATAGTATGGAAGATAAAGGTTTGATATATAGAGAAAAAAACCCTGAGGATGGTCGTAGTGTTTTAGTGAAATTAACCGATTTTGGTAAAGAAAAACGTGAACTTTCTAAGAGTTCTGTTTTACAATTCAATGAAAAGATCAAAGAAAATATTTCTGAAGAAAAAATCAAACATTTTTTTGAAGTGACCGATATGGTCAAAAAATTAATTAGTCAAAAAGAAATTTTTACAGCTGATGTGAGCTGATATTATAAATCGATTTATAAATAAATATAAATTTTATCCGTGTGAAAAAAAGAACAATTAAAAAAGTAGCGGTTATAGGTTCCGGAATAATGGGATCAGGTATTGCATGTCACTTTGCCAATATTGGCGTTGAAGTGTTATTGTTAGATATTGTTCCGCGAGAGTTGAACAAATTAGAGGAAGCGAAAGGCTTAACACTTGAAAGTCCAATTGTTAGAAACCGAATAGTGAATGATAGTCTAAAAGCATCATTAAAATCAAAGCCCTCTCCTATTTACAATCAAAAATTTGCTTCAAGAATTACTACTGGTAATCTTGATGATGACCTGCATAAAGTCAAAGATGTAGATTGGATAATAGAAGTTGTGATTGAAAGACTTGATATCAAGAAACAAGTTTTTGATAATATAGAAAAATACCGTAAAAAAGGCACTCTAATAACTTCCAATACTTCTGGAATTCCAATTAAATTCATGAATGAAGGTAGAAGTGACGATTTTAAAAAACATTTTGCTGTAACGCACTTTTTTAATCCTCCTCGATATTTAAAATTATTTGAAGTTATTCCTGGCCCTGATTGTGATCAGGAAGTAACCGACTTTTTAATGATGTACGGAGAAAAATTCTTAGGTAAAACATCAGTTCTTGCAAAAGACACACCTGCCTTTATTGGAAATAGAATAGGAATTTTTGGTATCATGAGTTTATTCCATGCAGTAAAAGAAATGGGTCTAACTGTTGAAGAAGTTGATAAACTTACCGGTCCGGTAATCGGTCGTCCAAAATCTGCAACTTTCCGTACTGTTGACGTTGTTGGCTTAGATACTTTGGTACATGTTGCCAAAGGATTATATGACAATGTTCCTAAAGATGAGGCTCACGATCTGTTCAAACTCCCTGAATTTATCCAAACAATGATGGATAATAAATGGCTGGGAAGTAAAACCAAACAAGGTTTTTATAAAAAAACAGTTGATGATAAAGGAAAAAAACAAATTTTAGGTTTAGATCTTGATACACTTGAATATCGCGCTCCCAAAAAAGCAAAATTTGCAACGCTTGAAGCAACAAAAAGTATCGATAATGTTATCGATCGTTTTAAGGTTTTGGCAAAAGGAAAAGATAAAGCCGGTGACTTTTATCGTAAGAATTTTGCAGCAATGTTTGCCTATGTTCAAAACAGAATCCCTGAAATCTCAGATGAATTGTATAGAATTGACGATGCGATGAAAGCAGGTTTTGGTTGGGAACATGGTCCGTTTCAAATTTGGGATGCCATAGGTATTGAAGATGGCATCAAAATAATGAAAGATGAAGGGTACGAAGTTGCCAACTGGATAACTGAAATGCTTAACGAGGGGAATAAATCATTCTATGCTGTAAAAGATGGAGCAAAATTTTATTATGATATTCCAAGCAAATCGCAAGTAAAAATTCCTGGTCAGGATGCCTTTATCATTTTAGATAATATTCGTGAAGCTAAAACTATTTGGAAAAATAGTGAAGCTTCAATTCAATATTTAGGTGATGGCGTGTTAAACGTTGAGTTTCAGTCAAAAATGAATACAGTTGGCGGTGGTGTTCTTCAAGCGATTAACAAAGGTATTGACTTGGCAGAACAAGAATACGAAGCTGTAATCATAGGTAATCAGGCCGCTAATTTTTCTGTAGGAGCTAATTTAGCAATGGTATTTATGCTTGCAATCGAACAAGAATACGATGAACTAAATATGGCCATTAAATACTTCCAGGACACTGTAATGAGAATGCGTTATTCTTCTGTCCCAACTTTGATAACTCCAAGAGGAATGACATTTGGCGGTGGTTGTGAATTGAGTTTACATGCTGATAAAGTTGTGGCTGCAGCCGAAACCTATATCGGTCTGGTTGAATTTGGAGTAGGATTGATACCCGGAGGTGGAGGAAGTAAAGAAATGTCTAAAAGGGTTTCTGATCTTTGGATAAAAGACGATGTGAAACTAAACCGATTACGTGATGTTTTTATCAATATAGCTATGGCAAAAGTTGCTACGTCAGCTTATGAAGCATACGATCTAGGTTTTTTCCAACATCATAAAGATATTGTTGTTGTTAATGCTGATCGCCAGATAGCAACTGCTAAAAAACATGCAATCCAAATGTTAACTGATGGCTATACACAACCGGTTCCTCAAAAAGTAAGGGTATTAGGTCAACAGGCATTAGGAATGTTCTTGGTAGGAACAGATAGCTTGGTAAGTGGTAAATACGCTTCAGAACACGACCAAAAAATTGCTAATAAATTAGGTTATGTAATGGCAGGAGGTGATCTTTCAGAACCAACCGACGTAAGCGAACAATATTTATTAGATCTTGAACGTGAAGTATTCTTATCGCTCTTAGCTGAACGAAAAACTCTTGAACGTATAGAACATACACTTAAAACAGGTAAACCATTACGAAACTAAAAAAGTCTAATGTCCTAATGTCAAATGTCTAAAGTCGAACTTTCGACTTTATGACTTTCAACTTTCGACTAAAAATATACAAGAATGAAAACAGCATATATAATACAAGGATACAGAACAGCAGTTGGAAAAGCACCAAGAGGTGTCTTTCGGTTTAAGCGACCTGATGAACTGGCCGTAGAAACTATAGAACATTTATTAAAAGAAATACCCCAACTGGATAAAGAACGCATTGACGATGTTATCGTTGGTAATGCAATGCCTGAAGCCGAACAAGGCTTAAACATTGGTAGATTGGTTTCATTGATGGGACTAAAAACAACTGATGTTGCAGGTATGACAGTAAATCGCTACTGTGCTTCAGGATTAGAAACAATAAGCATTGCAGCTGCTAAAATCCAGTCTGGTATGGCCGATTGCATCATTGCCGGTGGTGTTGAAAGCATGAGCTATATTCCTATGGGAGGTTACCGTCCGGTACCCAATTATAAAACTGCAAAAGAAGGTCACGAAGACTATTACTGGGGTATGGGATTAACTGCCGAAGCTGTAGCGCAGCAATTTAAAGTTTCACGTGAAGATCAGGATGAATTTTCTTACAATTCGCATATGAAAGCTTTAAAAGCTATTAAAGAAGGTACTTTTAAAGATGATATTGTTCCAATTACTGTAGAGCAGATCTATATGGATAACAAAGGTAAAAAACAAACCAAAGAATATGTGGTTGATACTGATGAAGGTCCGAGAAAAGGAACTTCAAAAGAAGCGTTGGCTAAATTGCGTGCGGTTTTCGCTCAAGGCGGAAGTGTAACTGCAGGAAATTCATCTCAGATGAGTGACGGAGCAGCTTTTGTCTTAGTGATGAGTGAAGAAATGGTTAAAGAGTTGAACTTAGAACCAATTGCCAGAATGGTTTCTTATGCCGCTGTTGGTGTTGAACCTAGAATTATGGGTATTGGACCGGTAAAAGCTATTCCCAAAGCATTGGAAAAAGCAGGTTTAAAACAAAAAGATATCGAATTATTTGAACTGAATGAAGCTTTTGCTTCTCAATCATTGGCTGTACTTAGAGAGCTTGATCTAGATCAGAGTATCGTAAATGTAAATGGTGGAGCAATTGCTTTAGGTCACCCGCTGGGATGTACCGGTGCAAAATTATCTGTACAACTGTTCAATGAAATGAGACGAAGAAAAAACAAATACGGCGTAGTAACCATGTGCGTTGGAACCGGACAAGGTGCTGCAGGTGTTTTTGAACTTTTGAAATAAGAATAGGCTAATCAAATAAAATCAATTAAAAAAATAGTAAAAATGAAAACAATAAAAGGAGGTGAATTTTTAATAAAAGAAGTAAAGAGTGAAGATATATACATCACTGAAGAATTTACGGAAGAGCATATTATGATGAAAGAATCGGTTAAAGAGTTTATTGACCGCGAAGTTTGGCCTAATAAAGAACGATTTGAAAATAAAGATTATGCTTTGACCGAAAGCATAATGAAACAAATTGGTGAAATGGGCTTTTTAGGCATTTCAATACCTGAACAATATGGCGGAATGGGTATGGGATTTGTATCAACAATGCTGGTTACAGATTATATGTCGGCTGCAACCGGATCAATTGCAACAGCTTTTGGGGCGCATACAGGAATTGGCACCATGCCAATATTTTTATACGGAACCGAAGAGCAAAAGCAAAAATACTTACCACAACTTACAGCTGGTGAAAAATTTGGTGCTTATTGTTTAACTGAACCAGAGGCAGGTAGTGATGCCAATTCGGGTAAAACAACAGCAGCTTTAACCAAAGACGGTAAACATTATTTGATCAACGGTCAAAAAATGTGGATCTCCAATGCAGGTTTTGCTGAAATTTTTATTGTTTTTGCCAGAATAGAGGACGATAAAAATATTACCGCTTTTATTTTAGAATACGATAAAGAAAATCCAAATGGAGTAACCTTTGGAGAAGAAGAAGATAAATTGGGTATTAAATCTTCATCAACCCGACAAATGTTTTTTAGTGACACCAAGATTCCGGTTGAAAATATGCTCTCTAAAAGGGGAAAAGGATTTAAAATCGCATTGAATTCTTTAAATGTTGGTCGAATCAAATTGGCTGTTGCCTGTTTAGATGCCAGTAGAAGAATCATTACCGCATCAGTTAATTACGCCAATGAACGTATTCAATTTAAAACGCCTATTTCAAGTTTTGGTGCTATCCAATACAAATTAGCCGAAATGAGTGTACGTACCTTTGCCAGTGATGCCGGTACTTACAGAGCTGCTAAAGACATTCAAAATTATATAGATGCACTATTAGCAAAAGGAAAATCTCACCAGGAAGCCGAATTAGAAGCATTTAGTGAATATGCCATTGAAGCAGCTATTCTTAAAGTTTACGCTTCTGAAACTTCACAATATGTATCTGATGAAGGCATCCAAATTTTTGGCGGAATGGGATTCTCTAAAGATACACCTATGGAATCTGCGTGGAGAGATGCGCGTATTACAAGAATTTACGAAGGCACAAATGAAATTAACAGATTACTTACCGTAGGTATGTTACTTAAAAAAGCTTTTAAAGGTCATATTGATCTGAT
>JAOZVI010000056.1:0-13342 GCA_029938265.1 Flavobacteriaceae bacterium
ATTTTTGATAATGAAAAATTAGTAAAAACCGGTCAACACTAATCAGGGATGTTCATTGAATATCGAACAAGCCAAGCCGGCGTAACGAGGATCAACGACTTATGATTTGAAATCTTTAAAACAAAAAACCGAAGTTTTCACTTCGGTTTTTTGTTTATGTTAAATCATTTTTACTTAAAATCAGCATCAGAAACATCCTCATTTACTTTAATCTCTTTAAAAATAAAATCAAATTTTCTTGGCCCCATCGTTTGCGTCATTTTAAATGGAAATTTAATTCCGGCAACTTCTTTATAATCTGAATAAAAAATTGAAGAGGTTGCAGCTCCAACACTTCTCACTTCTTTAATTTTTAAACCGGTTTCAACACTATAAAAAACAGATAACTCATCAGATACTTTAATTTTATATGCATTTTCACCTTCAACTTTCTCTATTTTTTCAAGTTTTACATCCTGATGTAAATAATTTACTTCCGGAAACGGTGATGATTCTGCCTGAACCTTTTTAATTTCATCTTCAGTCATATCTTTCTTTTGACCCTGGGCTACTACATAACCGGATTTACCATCAAGAACTTGCTTACTCATAGAATTACCCATTGCACTTAGATCCTGCATAAATTGATTTTTAGTCGTTTTTTTCATCTCCATATTTAATACCATTCCTGGTTGCAATTCAGCTTCGGCAGTCATAAAGACCGAATTTACTTTATCCAATTTTGCTCTTCCACCAATGGCAGTTATATAATTATTTAATACTTTGTTTACATCAACATCACTTGGAATTGCAATATCATAATTTGGTTTTTCTACAGTTTTCGCATAAGTATCATAATATTTAATAGGTATTCCGGTTTTTTCAAGATTCTCTAAAACATCACTTCCTTTACCTACTACAACGAATCTGGCATTTTCTGATTTAAAATATTTATTTGCTACACGTGTTACATCCTCACTAGAAACTGCATTTATTTTTTCTAAATAAGTAGTGTAAAAGTCCTCTGGTAAATCATTTATTTTGATATTTAATGCATAGCGAGCTATAGTTTGCGGTTTTTCTAATGCTAACACAAAATCTCCAACATATTTAGCTTTAGCATTCTTTAAAGCAGCAGCATCAACTGGTTCTTTCTTTATCCGGTCAATTTCTTTTAATGTTTGTACTACAGCGCTATCTGTTACCTCATTTCTAACAGAAGCTCCAGCTCTAAAACGAGATGCATACTTGTCAGCTCCTACACTAGAACGCGCTCCATAAGTATAACCATGCTCTTCACGAAGATTCATATTCAAATAACTATTAAAGCCTCCTCCTAGAATTTTATTTGCTATTAAAACCGAATGATAATCTGGATCTTTCATTTTTAGATCAACATTACTCGTAAGTGAAATATTAGATTGAACCGCATTTGGCATATCTATAAAATCTATTTCAGTTTGTTTTACATTTGATTTTTCTTTTGGAACCGGAGCACTTTTAAAATTTGATTTCTCCCATTTTCCAAAATACTTTTTAACTTGTTTTTTGAGTGAGCTAAAATCTACATCACCAACTACTACAAGATATGCATCATTAGGATCAAAATTATTTTTATAGAAGTTCTTAACATCATTTAGATTTACATTATTTAAAGACTCTTCGGTAACAAATTCTCCATATGAATGATGAGTACCATAAGCTAATGCTCCGCCAACACGACCAGCTATAGCATCAACACTTTTCTCTTGGGTCTTTAAACCATCAATAAATTTATCTCGTTCTTTTTGAAATTCTTCTTCAGTTAATAATGGGTTAATTGTTGCATCTGCCATAAGTTCCAAAATTCTATCAGAATACTTTGATAGTGATCTTGCAGAGCCTCCAGTTGCATTAAAATTCATATTTGCCCCTAAAAAATCAACTTCTTCATTAAAATCATCTTTAGCAATACTTATTGTTCCGTTACCCAGCATAGAACCTAATAAACTTGACATACCGGCTTTTTTTCCTTCTACTACAGGCGGTCTATCTATTCTTAGACTATATGTTACTCTTGGTAGTTTATGATTCTCAACAATAAGAACTCTCATTCCATTTTTCAATTCAAATTCTTTAGGGTTTTCTAAAGAAATTTTTGGAGCAGGTCCTGGTTTTGGTTGTTTTGATCTATCAATCTGAGCATTTACTCCAATCGATATTAAAAACAATACTATTAATAGGTTTATTTTATTTTTCATGATGTAAATGTGTTTTTTATTTCTTGTCTTTTTCTGGTAAATACTCTAAAATCAGCCTTTGATTGGGGTTGAGATATTTTTTTGCAACAGCTTGTATTTCTTCTCTGGTAATTGATTCGTAAATCTTAATTTCATTATTAATTAAATTTACGTCATCATATAGCATGTAATATTTTGCTAAAGAATTTGCAATACCTGAAATACTTGAATTAGAGTTAACAAATTGATTTTCAAACTTATTTTGCAGCTTTTGATAGTCTTTTTCAGAGATTAAATTATCTTGGATCTTAGCAATTTCTTTATCAATCTCTACTATCAAATCATTCAACTTAGTTTCTCCTAAAGGCAATCCAAATAAAACATACATTCCATAATCTTCTTGACTAATATTAAATGCACCAACTTGTAATGCCATTTTTTTCTCATCAACCAACTTTTTATACAACTTTGAGCTTTTTCCACTACTCAAATAACTTGAGATCATATCTAAAACATAAGCTTCTTTATCTTTAAAAGATGGAGTACGGTATGCTGCAACAACTGCTGGTATTTGGATATTTGCATCATATCCTTTTGCTGTAATAGGTTTGGTTATAGGAGCTTCAATATATTTTTTCCTAACGATATCTTTCCCCCTAGGGATAGGTCCAAAATAATCTTTAACCATTTTTTTTACTTTCGGAACATCTATATCTCCTGCAACTACAAGCACCGCATTGTTTGGTATATAAAACTTTTTATTAAATGCCTGAAACTCTTCTAATGTAGCTGCATCTAAATGTTCCATTTTACCAATAGTTGTTCCTTTATAGGGATGCACTTTGAACATCTCTCGCTTTACATATTCTAAGAAATGTCCATAAGGTTGGTTATCAACACGCAATCGCTTTTCTTCTTTTACAACTTCATTTTGAGTATCTACTCCTATTTGATTAATAATGGGATGAAGCATTCGCTCAGACTCCATCCATAATCCAAGCTCTACACTATTTGATGGAAATACTTCATAATAATAAGTTCTATCATCTGTTGTATTGGCATTATTACTTCCTCCATTTGAGGTAACAATAGTAAACCATTCCCCTCTAGGGATATTCTCAGTTCCTTCAAATAACAAATGCTCAAAGAAATGTGCAAAGCCAGTTCTATCAGGGTTCTCGTCTTTAGCTCCAACATGGTACATTACAGATGTAGTTACCACCGGAGCGGTATTGTCTCGATGTAAAATAACGTGTAAACCATTACTTAAATCATACTCTTCAAATTTAACTTCTTGGGCAGAAACTATAAAACTAGCTAATACTAAAAAAGTTAATGCAAATAAGTTTTTTTTCATGTGTTCGGTTTTAATTAAATATTTAATAATAAAATGATATTCAAATTTATAAGTTACTCTCTGTTTGCTAAACCTACAGAAAAAGCAGGTAAACAAATAGCTATATATTCACATTCTTCCTCAAAAGGATTTGAATATTGTACACGGGTATTTTTAATTATTCTAATTGACTCACCTTCTTTTAAAATAACTATTTCACCTTCAATATTTATTTGCTTTTTGCCTTTTAAAACAAATGAGAATTCATCAAAATCAGGAGTCTGGAATGGCTCACTCCAACCGGGTGGTGCAATCATCTTGGCTATACTTATATCTGAATTATCATTGGTATGACCAAAATGTTCTTTCATAATTTTACCATCGGTGGTTGGAATCACAAAAGGACTCGATTGCTTTATATATTTTACATTTTTACTCAAACCAAATAGTTATATATTTAATACCTGCCAAATCGGGTATTTGATCTTTGCTTATTTTATTTAAGTCAAATTCGTCCAAACCCAGATCTTTTTTGTCCAAAGCAAAAGTACCATTCAACTCATCAATATAAACAATTGCTGTAGTAAATGTTGGGTCAATTTTATTAATTGAATAATTCTCTATTATATCACTGAAAGTTGAACTGATCGAAATTCCTTTTTCAGTTTCATACATCGGTGAATAAACCTGAACCCGCTCATTGATGCTAATTGTATCTCTTGGGAACTTTGTAAAAACTGAGAGCAAATGCTTTCCTCCTTTCTTATAAATTGCATATTCGTTAACAAAATCTTCCCCTTCAGGAATTTTTACAATAGAATCATTTTTATAAATTTTTTCCAATTCTTGTTCAGTTGTAGTTTTTGTTATTTCTCCAACCTTTCCTTTTTTAATTAAAGCAGAATTTTGATTATTGCATTGTAAAAAGGTAAAGGCAATAATTATAAACAATATTTTTTTCATTTGTTATTTCTTTTTTTATCTCATTACTTTATTTAATAAACCAAACATTCCTCTAATAAATGTGGCACTGGTAACTACTTTCATTATTGGTTTTAATAAATCTTTTTTTGTAGGACTTTTACGTTTAGTTTTAGTTTTTTTAACTTCATCTTGAATATCTTCGATCTTGGTATTAAGCATTTCATAAGCGCTATCTCTATCGATGATTTCATTGTATTTTTTTGCAATCTTCGAATGATCGATGATTTCTTCAATTTCATTTTCTTCTAAAATATCCATTCTGCTCATCGGTGCACGCATCATCGTTCTGGCTAAGGGTGTTGGAATACCTTTTTCATTCAATGCTGAAACCAATGCTTCTCCTATACCCAATTGAGTTAAAACTTCTGCAGTATCATAATAATCTGAATCGGGATAATTTTCAGCAGCTAATTTGATAGCTTTCCTGTCTTTTGCAGTAAAAGCCCTAAGTGCATGCTGTACTTTTAAACCTAATTGTGACAATATATCTGAAGGTATGTCTTTTGGATTTTGTGTTACAAAATAGATGCCAATTCCTTTAGATCTTATCAACTTTATAGTACTCTCTAATTGATCTAGTAAAGTTTTTGTAGCATTTTCAAAAACCAAATGCGCTTCATCAATAAACATTACCAACTCAGGCCGATCAGTATCTCCCAACTCAGGAAATGTATTATAAATTTCGGCCAATAATTGTAACATAAAAGTGGAAAACAATTTTGGCTTATCCTGAATATCTGTCAATCTTAAAACAGAGATCATTCCCATTCCGTTTTCATCAATTCTAACCAGATCATTTACTTCAAATGAACGTTCTCCAAAAAACAGATCACCACCCTGCTGCTCCAATTCTACAATTTTACGCAGAATTGAACCCGTTGAAGCAGTTGAAATTCTTCCGTAACTATTTTCAAATTCCTTTTTCCCTTCCTGTGTAGCAAATTGTAACACTTTTTTAAAATCTTTTAGATCGAGTAAAGGCAAACTATGATTATCACAATACTGAAATATAACGGCCACAATACCACTTTGAACATCTGTAAGATCAAGAATTCTTGAAAGAAGTGTAGGCCCAAATTCAGAAACAGTAGCACGTAATCGAGTACCATCTTGTTCAGAAATAGTCAAAATTTCTATTGGGAATTTTTTTGGGTTATAATCTAATCCGATTTTTTGATGACGATTGGTAATATGCTTATTTTCTTCTCCGGGTTTAGCCAAACCGCTCAAATCTCCTTTTACATCCATCAATAATACAGGAATTCCTTTCTCTGACAAATTTTCAGCAAAAACCTGTAATGATTTGGTCTTGCCTGTTCCTGTAGCGCCGGCTATCAAGCCATGTCGGTTAATAGTCTTCAAAGGAATCTTAACATAGGTATCACTATAGGTTTCTTCCCCTAACATTGCTCCACCCAAAATAATTGACTCTCCTTTGGTTTGATAACCTGTTTTTATTACATTTATAAACTCTTGATCATTTAGCATCACTAATAAATTTTTGATAAAAATAGTTTAAATGATTGAAAGTTGAAAATATTAAGCTTTTAAATATATTTGCACTTCTAAAATTATAAATTGGATAAAAAAGAACAAAAATTAATTAACGAAGGTAAAATGCTTCCCTTAATGGAAGAATTCTATACCATACAAGGTGAAGGTTTTCATACAGGAAAAGCTGCTTATTTTATACGTATTGGAGGTTGTGATGTTGGCTGTCATTGGTGTGATGTAAAAGAAAGCTGGAATGCTGATCTTCATCCAGCCACACATACTGATATTATTGTTGAAAATGCTGTAAAATTAGCTAAAACAGTAGTGGTAACCGGTGGTGAACCATTGACATGGAATATGAATTATTTAACACAAAACCTTCAAAGAAGAGAATTAAAAACACATATTGAAACTTCTGGAGCTTACCCCTTAACGGGTGACTGGAATTGGATTTGTTTATCACCAAAAAAAACAAAATTACCTTTAGACCCTATATATGAATTGGCAAATGAGCTTAAAATAATCATTAATAACAAACATGATTTTATTTTTGCCGAAGAACAAGCAAATAAGGTAAATGAACATTGTGAATTATTCTTACAACCCGAATGGAGTAAAAAAGATCTAATGACACCGTTAATTGTTGATTATGTCATGCAAAATCCAAAATGGAAAATATCGCTGCAAACACATAAGTACCTGAATATACCCTAAGTATTTAGAATAGGATTTCACAATTTTTTAGCCACGAATAAAAAAAATAAACTTTCCAAGAAAGTGGCTTTGATTTGGTCTCTGAGAGGAGTATTAATACCTTTCTTTCCGTTTTTAATGTCCAATAAGGATTAACGATTTTAGAATTTCAAAGTTTCATATTAACCTGAATTCGAGCTAAGATTTATGTCACAGAAAGTCAATGGCGCACTAGGTTTGATACTGGAAATCAAAAAGTAATAACGGGTTATTACAAGTTATTTAATTGTAAATACATGCCTAATGCCAGGCTTGTTGGATATTTTTATTTACTTCAACAAACAAAAAAGTATAGCTAGCTATACATGACCACCAGCAAAGCAAGTGGTTTTTTTACTCTTTATCCTCTACAATTTCCAACTCAAATAACAAATCGGCATTTGGCGGTATAACACCTCTAGAGCCTTGCTCACCATAACCTAAATGGGATGGAATGATCAACAATACTTTATCGCCGTAATTCATATGTTGTAAACCTTCTTTAAATCCGGCAATTAAGGATGCATCCGGACTATAATCCATAGGAATCGGATTATAACCACCTTGCTGTTCTCTTCTTTGATCGTATTTATTATATAATTTGGCAACATCTTTTTTGTTAGAATCAAATAAATCAGCTGATGTAAAATAACCTGCATAATTTACCATAACCTTAGATCCAATTTTGGGTTTAACACCATTACCTTTTTTAATACTAATAATCTTTAATCCAGAAGGAAGTACAAGAGCTTTTACTTCATTATCTTTAATAAATTGTAAAAGATCAGCTTTGTTTTTTTCAAGCTTTTCTTTGAGTAATTTTTGTTCTTCTTCAATTTTTTGGAAATAATTGCTAAATTCAGCCGCAGCATCAAATTCTTTAGCTTCTTTACCAATCCTTAAGATCTCAACTTTTTTAATTTCATCACCTTGCTCTATAGAATCAACAACTTCTTGTCCAACAATTACATGGCCAAAAACTGAATGTCGTCCATCTAAAAACTTTGTTTCTTTATGCGTAATAAAAAACTGACTACCATTACTATCTGGTCCGGAATTTGCCATTGATAAGGTTCCTGCACTATCATGAGACAATAATATATTACCATTGTCATCAACCGGAAATTCATCTTCAAATTTATAGCCCGGATCTCCCGATCCATTTCCTCTAGGATCACCACCCTGAATCATGAAGTCTTTTACAACTCTGTGAAATTTTAAACCGTCATAAAATGGTTTTCCTTTAAATTCAGTACTAACATAAGGATTTGTTCCTTCTGCAAGCGAAACAAAATTAGCAACCATAATTGGTGAATTTTCATATTCTAATTGCAATAGAATATCACCTTTATTTGTCTGAACATCAGCGTACAAACCATTATCTAAATCAGGATACTTTGCTGTTTTACAGGATGTTAAACTAAAAAATAATACTAAAACTGTTAAACTAATAATTTTCATCTTTTTATTCTTTATTAATAATTTCTTTTAAATGAACGGTATAGATCAAAGGCTCATTTGGATATACTCTTTCATTTCCTGTATAGCCAAATGCTTTATGAGAAGGAAATAAAAAAGTTATAATTTCATCCTTATGCATCAATTTTATACCATCTTGTAATCCGGTAATTAATTCTTCTTTATCTACTAAATATCTCTTATCTCCCAATTCTTGTCTTGAAAATAAAATAGAGTCATTCAATGTCTTTATTTCATAACTAAAAATTACTTCATCACCTTTTACAGGTAATTTTGTTTTTAAAGAATCTCTTTTATTATAAAAATACCAAAAACCATTGGGTGAAGTATAATATGTATTTAATGAGTCATTTTGAATTTTTACTTGCAAAATATCCTCTTCGAGTTTATTGAGTTTTTTATTTCGATCAATAGACTCTTTCATAAAAGATCCTGTTTTTCTTTTAATGGGTTTACGTGGTTCAGTTTTTGAACACGATACTAAAAAAACAAAAGCTATGATTATATAAAAAATTCTATTCATTATAATTATTTAAACGTCTATCAAATTTGGGTAAAACATTTTTAAAATCATCCACAGTAACTTCTAAACTCTTCTCACTTCTTCCTCCTGCTGCATTGATATGGCCACCGCCGTTAAAATATTTTCTTGACAATTCATTTACATTAAAATCACCAATTGATCTAAATGAAATTTTTATGATTCCCTGTTTTGTGTCTTCAATAAAAATCGCGGCTAAAACAATACCCGATAATGAAAGTGCATAATTCACGAAACCTTCGGTATCACCTTTTTGGTAATTAAAATCTTTTAAATCTTTATTAGACAATGTGATAAAAGCAGTATGATATTTTTCAATTACATGCATATTATCCAAAGCTTTTCCCAATAATTTTATTCTATTTATTGAATTCTCATGAATCTTATTATAGATATTTGCATGTTCAACCCCTCTATCTAACAGGTCAGCAGCAATTAAATGTGTTTTACTTGAAGTTGAAGGAAATCGAAATGAACCAGTATCTGTTAAAATACCTGTATATAAACATGTTGCAATATCCTTATTAATTTTAGGAAGTTCATCCAATTCTTCTAAAAATTGGTATATCATCTGACATGTTGAACAAACTTTAACATCAACATAAGTGAATTTTGCAAAATTATCAGGCTCTTGATGATGATCAATTAAAAAGTATATCGGATCAATCTTTTCCAAAACTTTTTGCATTGCTTGACCTGTTCTGTGAAAAGCATTAAAATCTAAAGCAATAACAATTTGGGCTTCTTGTAATATTCTTGTTCCTTCACCAATATTATTTTCGAAGATTACTACATCTTCCTGACCGGGCATCCATTTTAAAAAATCCGGACAATCATTTGGAGATACAACAGTTACAAAATGATTATCATTTTTAAAAAAATGATATAAAGCTAAACTAGAACCATAAGCATCTCCATCAGGATTTCTATGCGTTACAATCGCAATTTTTTGCGGCTTAGAAAATAATGTTTTGATACTTTTTATTTCTTCTAAATTCATAGGCTGCGAATATACAGTAAAGATTGAAAAATTTATAATTAAAAAATTAAAATTTGATGATTACCCTTTTTCTTATTTCGATTAATTATTTTTATAGCTTAAAATAATATACAATGAAATTTTTCTACATTATCTTAACAATTCTCACTATTTTCAATAGCTGTGCAAAGAAAAACAATGCCTATGTAATATCATTTAGTTCATGTGATAATCAGGAAATTGAAAATAAATTATGGCCGGAAATATTAAAAAATAATCCTGATATTTTTATATGGGGTGGAGATATTGTTTACAGTGATACTGAAAATATGAAATTGATGCAACATAACTACAACAAACAAAAAAATAATGATGTCTATCTGGATTTTATTAAAAAAGTAGATGTTCTGGGCACATGGGACGATCATGATTATGGTAAAAATGATGCAGGAAAAGAATACCCAAAAAAAGATAGCGTACAACAGTTATTTTTAGATTTTTTTGATGTTAGTGATAATGACATAAGAAGAAAACAACAAGGTTTGTATTTTGCAAAAGATATTATATTAGATCAAAATTCTATAAAGATTATAATTTTAGACACGCGTTATTTCAGAAGTGAGCTAACAAAAGATACAATTACAAAAAAACGATACAAGCCAAATAACTACGGAGAAGGGACAATGTTGGGTGAAAAACAATGGAATTGGCTTGAAAATCAACTTAATAATTCGAAATCAGAATTTAATATTATTATAAGTAGTATACAATTTTTGTCCTATGAACACGGTTTTGAAAGCTGGGGTAATATGCCTCACGAAGTAGATAAATTTGAGAAAATTGTTGAAAATTCAAAAGCAAAAGGAGTAATTATCCTATCAGGTGACCGCCATATTGCTGAAATTTCAGCCAAAAAAATTCCAACTATCAGTTACCCGCTTATTGATATTACTGCAAGTGGTATGACACATTCTTACACTTCTTTTAAAGGAGAACCCAATGAATATAGAATATCAAATGTGGTTTCGGATAAAAATTTCGGTATTTTAAAATTCGATTTTATAAAAAATACCGTAACAATGGAGATTCGCGGTGAGAATAATGTGCTGTTTGAAAGCTTTTTACAACAGTATTGATAAGACGGTGTCATATATATTTTTTGTGAAAAGAGGGTTTACAAAGCTCTATTGGTATAAAATAATATCAAATTAATTGTACAGTTATCATCAAAAAAGTACTTTTGTCAAAATTAAAAAATTTGAAAAATGGCAACAAACAGAACATTTACCATGATAAAACCCGATGCTGTTGAAAACGGATATATCGGTGCAATTCTAGAGAAGATCAACGCTTCAGGTTTTAAAATTGTAGCAATGAAATACACACAAATGAGCAAAAGAGATGCTGAAACCTTTTATGCAATTCACAGTGAAAGACCTTTTTTTGGTGAATTGGTTGAATTTATGACCAGAAGTACTATTGTTGCAGCAATTTTAGAAAAAGACAATGCCGTTGAAGATTTTAGAACTTTAATTGGTGCTACCAATCCGGTTGATGCAGCTGAAGGAACTATCAGGAAATTATTTGCTACTTCGTTAAGTGAAAATGCTGTTCACGGATCTGACAGTGATGAAAACGCAGCTATTGAAGGTGCTTTTCACTTTGCAGGAAGAGAAATTTTCTAAACATTATTAATTATATAACAAAAGATCCGATGTTATTACATCGGATCTTTTGTTTAATTCAACGGGTGACTAATCAAAATGCTTATTACTCACCCTTTGAATATTTATATTTTAAGGTTTTTTAATATTTAATCATCTTCTTACTTACCATCGCTCCATTTTCTAATTGAGCATGAATAACTAAAACAGAACCTTTATTAACATTGTTAACTAACAAATTAAAGCTTTGTTTGTTAGGTTTACTTTTAATTATCATTCTGCCTAACATATCATAAACCTCAACTGATTTTACAATTTGATTGGCAGAAATTTTAAAAAAATCATTGTCATTAGATATGATCAGGTTATTTTCTTGATTTAAAATATCATCAACACCCAATGCAGATGAAGCAAATTGTAAAGTAAATCTAGAATTATTTGTTCCTGATTCTGACACATTAAAATGATAATTGGCTTCTTTTAAATTATGAGTTTTATTTAATTGATGATCTATTAAATATATATCCATATTTTGGGTAGAGATTACACCTTCAATATTATCAATAGATATAGTAAAATCTTCTGGTTTAGTAATATAGAAACCCAAAGGTATTTGAGTGTCATCAATATAAATAGATCTGCCTTGTATGGCTAATTCTTTATCTCCCAGTATAGAATAAAATTTTGTATGAAGATCTGTTCCAGCTCTTACACCATCATAATTTCCTTCATAATCATTAGTAGCTCCAGGTAAAAATGCAATTAATGATTGACTAAATGCCCCATTTTGATTAGAAAAATTTAACCAAATTCTATTTTTATTTAATAGTTTTGTATTATCTCCATTACTACCTTTAACATTAGATGATTTATAAAATTGAGTATTTTCATCAACAGTATTTATAACCCTCATATCATTATTGAAAGTTATAACACCATTGTCATAGACTTCCATAAAAAAGCCCTGTCCTGCCGCTATAAAACCATTCGGTATTTCTCCTCCTGTACTTGCTGCTATTCCCCCAGACAAATTAAAGGAAGCATAATCATTAGTATTATAATTATCATCAGCCGGGCCATTATTACTTCCTCCTCCTAATTCTGTATTATGTGTCCAAAAATATAAGGTTCCACTTAAATTAATATTTGAGTTGATCAATACAGTTGCATCAATTGCAGATGGATAAGGATTACCAATCAAATTCCAGTCATCATCAATATTAGTATTATCGCCACTCAAACTAACAGGAATAGATATTAACCCATTATTTGGAACACCCGTAAAGGTTATTGTATGATTAGGACCGGTTCCTGAAGTTAAAACAGCATATCCTTTTCCGGAAACAATATTATCTGTGCTATTTGCTTTTGCCCAATCGTCACCATTATCATCATGACGATCAGGAGAACCAGATGTTTGAGGATAACCAATTCCTGAAAATAAATCTATAAAGTTAGCTGTATTATAAGTATAGACCGCTGTGCTTCCAAAATTAGACACATCAATTTCCTGAATTGGTGATGACCAATATGTAAAATCGTAATTATCAGTGATAACTTCAGAAGTTCTTGTATATTTAAAACTATTTGAATCAGGCATATTAATTATAGCTGTATTGTTTAGCATAACAAATGAACCTCCATCTTCAACCAAAATATTATTAGTTGATGGAACTGTTAAATTACCTGAAACAATCACATTTTTTTGTTCAGGAATCGTCAAATCTCCATCATTTTCAAAAACTAAATTTAAACAGTTTAAAGTACTTGACGCTGTACTTATACCAACAGTAAAAGGTTCTCTTAAAATGACTTCGAATGAGCTATCTGGTTCACCTGACAATGAATTTCCATCAACATCTTCCCATTGATCATTATCCCAAATATAAACATCTTCAATTGGCAATGTTTTTTCAAAAACTACATCATCAATAT
>JAOZVI010000056.1:13352-13687 GCA_029938265.1 Flavobacteriaceae bacterium
ATATAATTTATTACTTTTTTCTTCAGAATAAAAATTAACACCTCCAAGATGTTGTGTATCACTTAAAAAGTTAGCATTATATATTTCGGTAGTACCCGAATTAGAAATCAATTCTATTACAATATTATCGGCATCCAAATCAATTGTATGCTTTATCTCAAACCATTCATCTTGTGGATAATTAAAATTAACAATATTACTACCACTATCATCTTTAATAGTTCCTCTTCTATTTCTCTTATAATAAACCTGTATTGCCCAATTGCCCATATCTACAATTGGTGTATCTTCTTGAAAATTATAATATGCCCTTTGATTTCTTGGAATATACATTT
>JAOZVI010000057.1 GCA_029938265.1 Flavobacteriaceae bacterium
GCAGGAATGACAGCTGTTAAAATAACAATTTCTTTGCGATATTTTTTATCTACCTATACTCAATCAAAGGAAAAACCTCTCCTTTATTAAACAATTGTTTCCCTGTTGGTAATTCAATAAAAGCATCATTATCTATTAAATTGGCAAGATCACCTGAGCCATGACCTGCAATTGGATGCGCTAGTAACTGTCCGTTTTTATTTTCTAACCTTACCTGTAAAAAGTAGGTCAGATCGGGAGTAAAATTAAAATCCTTTGCCAGAATGGCAAAATTTTCGTTTTTATAATTCACTCCTGTTGATTTTTGAAACCATGGATAAAAATACTTCATACAACTCACAAAAGTAGAAACGGGATTTCCAGGGAATGCAAATATTGTTTTTCCTTCTTTTTTGCCAAACCAAAATGGCTTACCCGGGCGCTGACTGACCTTATGAAATAGTTTTTCAACACTCAGTTCTTCTAATATTTCAGGTAAATAATCAAACTTTCCTTTACTTACAGCTCCACTAAAAAGAAGTACATCGTAATTTTCTAAAATGGAATCTATTTTTTGTTTAAGCATTGGTTTATCGTCTGCAATATGAATGGTGTCTGCCTTGATATTTATATTCTCAAGAATAGAAACCAAAGTGTGAATATTGCTTCTTCTTATTTGATAATCAGCTGGAGTTTGGTTTATTTTCACCAATTCGTCTCCGGTAGAGATCAACATTACTTTTGGATTTTTAGCAACCTGCACAGTGGTTTTTCCGACAGTTGCTAAAACGCCAATTTCTGCTGGTGAAATGATGGTGTTTTTTTTTATCAGAATATCTTCTTTTTTTCTATCCAGTCCTTTACGATGGATATTTTGAAAATATTTGACATCATTGGTATTTACCTTTGCTATACCATCTTTGATCTCTAATAATTCGTATGGAATTATTGCTTCTGAATTTACAGGAGTCATTGCACCCGTCATTACTTCTATACAATTGTTAGGATTCTTTAAGGTTAATTGCGGACTTCCGGCTGCCTGAACACCTTCAATTTTAAAATCCCGAACACCTTTATTAAATGGGTCAACTGTAATTGCAATACCATCCATACTCGCACGATTAAATGGAGGAAAATCTCTGTCGGCAACAATATCTTCTTTTAAGATTCTACCTATTGAATTCTTAAAATCAATTTGTTCTGAACCAAAATTTTCAGTTTGATTTAATATTAATTGTAAAGCTTTACTTGATGTGATCATTATATGTTATTTATAAAGAAATCTTATTGATAAATTTTTAAATTAATTCATTTTCAAATTGACCTCACCCACCAATAGTTGACATGCTTTCAGAAATGGTTTTACTTTTTCTATTCGCTTCAGCAATAAATCCATTTTCAGGTTTGTTGTGAACGGTATCGATAAAGATCTGTTTTAGTTCATCATCACTTACTCCTTTTCGCATAAAATCACGAAGATTAAAAACACCTTCATCAAATAAACAATTTTTAAACATACCGGTTGCTGTAATTCTTATTCGGTTACAATCATTGCAGATTGTACGAGTAAATGCTGGTATAATACCAAAAGAGCCTTTATAGTTATCAATGGTGAAAATTTTTGATGTAGAGGATCTTTTATTTTTTAGCGGAATTATATTTTTAAATTTCTTTTCAATTTCGGAATATATTTTATCGTAATTCCAAATTTCGTCGGTTTGACGTAACCCTTTTCCGTTAAACGGCATTTCTTCAATAAACCTAACAACTAGATCTTTATTTTTAGTCAAATTAATAAAATCAAAGATCTCATCTGTATTAATTCCTGGTTGAACAACAACATTTACTTTTAGATCTAATTTACTTGCCAGTAATTTTTCAAGAGTTTGCAGGGTTTCTTTGAAAACATCACGGCGGGTAATTTTTTTAAATTTTTCCGCCTGAAGCGTATCTATACTCAAATTAATGGCATTAATATTAAGCTCTTCTAATTTTGGAATGTACTTTGAAATTAAAGCACCATTGGTTGTAATATTTATTTGATCTAATTTATCATTGAATGTAAGAGATTCAAGAAAATTAATAAAATTCTTTCTAACAAAAGGTTCTCCACCTGTTAGTCTAACTTTGTTGACGCCAAGTTCACTTAAAACCCTTATAATTCTGTACATTTCCTTGTAGGTAAGCAACTCTGCTCTGTCAACAATATCAATACCATGTGCAGGCATACAATATTTACAACGCAAATTACACCGGTCAGTAACAGCTAAACGTAAATAAGAAATATGTCTTCCAAACTTATCTGTCAACATATCGTACAAATAATAAAATTCGATTAAGTCCGCAAAAATACTAAAATTAAAAAGATAGTGTAAGAATCAAATGATAACAGAAACGCTTCAATAATCTAAAACCTCAATTTTATTTCTATATAATTTAATTCTTCCTTCGTTTTCCAATTGTTTTAATAATCTTGAGATCACAACTCTTGAAGTATTTAGATCAGTTGCAATTTCTTGATGCGTTGTATGTAAAGAAATACAGCGCATTATTTTGACCTTATCAGTAAGATATTTGTATAGACGTTGATCCATTTTCATAAAAGCTAATGTATCAATAGCCTCTAGCATTTCATCTATACGTATATTATAACTGTCGATAACAAATAAACGCCACGATTTATATTTCACTAGCCATTCTTCAATTTTTTCTGAAGGGAAAAATATGACTTCTGAATCTTTTTCAGCTATACCTTTTATTTTACTTTTAATTGTGTTTAAGCCGCTTGCAAAAGAAATTGTACAAGTATCACCTCTTTCTAAAAAATATAAAATTATTTCATCTCCATTTTTATCTTCACGACTTATTTTTATAGCTCCTGTAAGCAAAAGAGGGATTTTACTTAAACTATCATCAATATCAACTAAAAGTTGATTTTCTCTAATTCGTTTATAAGTACCAATTTTACTTATCTCATCTATAAGTTCTTTTTCGAAAATTACACTATAATATTCGTTTAATTTTTCTCGTATCATTATTTTAATCTTTGATATTTTTTTTAGCACTACAAGATAAATATAATATTATATCTTATCATCGATATATTCTAAAATAATTTTTGTTGCACCTATATTATCATAAATATAATTTTTTGATATTTTACCTTTTCCCAATCTATAATTAATATCCGTAAATAATAATTGAAAATGGAGATTAAAATTTTCTTGAGTTTTTAATACTTCGCAAGCTTGTAAATTTACCAGATCAACAGCTTCTTGAAATTTATTATAAACCGGACCTATATTTAAAGGAATACCAAAAGTTGCAGGTTCAAGAACATTATGTACCCCCTCAGGATCAAAACCTCCGCCAATATAAGCTGCATCAGCATAGCTATAGATTTTTGTTAAAATGCCAATTGTATCTACTATAAAAACTTGTGCATTATTGTTGTATTCTTTTTCTGAAAATAAAATTGCTTTCTTGTTTATATTTTTTCGTAAATTTTTAATTAATTTTTCATTTATATTATGTGGAGCAATGATAAATTTTTCATCAATACTTGCGTGATTGTTAATGTAATTTATCAGAAATTCTTCATCTTTAGGCCAGGTACTACCGGCAACTAAAGTATATTTGTTTTGCTTGAATTTTTCGATAAAATCTAAATAATTGTCTTGTTTTGTAATTTCAAAAACTCTATCAAATCGGGTATCTCCACTAATTGTAACATTATTAAAACCAATTTGTTGCAATAATATTTTTGATTTTTCATTTTGCACAAAGAAATGAGAAAATGCTTTTAATGATTTAACCATCCACTTACCGTATTTTTTAAAAAAAGCTTGATTCTCTCTAAATATTCCTGAAACTAAGATAGTTTCAATTTTTTGTTTTTTTAATTCATTTAGAAGGTTTGGCCAAAATTCATATTTTATAAAAACAGCGATTTTAGGATGAGTAATTTGTAAGAATTTCTTTACATTTTTTTTTGTGTCAAGAGGTAAATAAGTAACAATATCTACTAAAGCATAATTTTTAATTACTTCAAAACCTGAAGGTGAGAAAAAAGTTAAAACAATCTTATAATCAGGATGTTGATTTTTAATTTTTTCAATTATTGGTCTTCCCTGTTCAAATTCGCCCAAAGAGGCACAGTGAAACCAAATAACCTGATCATTCGATGAAATTACATGCTGTAATTTTGGAAAGATTTCTTTTCTTCCAGCGACAAAAAGATTAATTTTTTTATTAAATATTGCTATTAATTTTAAAAAAAAACCTACGCAGTAAACGGCTATGTTATATAATAAATACATTCAGTATGCTAATATAAAAATTTAGGTTAATAGCCCATAAATAATTTGTATTTTTGTTTCTCTAAAAACTCAAATCAAGGACTGTAAAAGATATAAAAATGAATAAAATTCAAATGGTTGACTTACAAGGTCAGTATAAAAAGATACAACCTCAAATTGATAAAGCTTTAACGGATGTGATAAGCTCAGCTGCTTTTATTAATGGTCCTGAAGTAAATAATTTTCAAGAAGATTTAGAAGAATATCTAAACGTTAAACATGTTATACCATGTGCTAATGGCACTGATGCTTTACAAATTGCCATGATGGGTTTGGGTTTAAATCAAGGTGATGAAGTAATTACAGTTGATTTTACTTTTGCGGCAACAGTTGAAGTAATTGCACTTTTAAAATTAACACCCGTATTAATTGATGTTGATATCAATACTTTTAATATGAATATTGAGGCTTTAAAAAAAGCAATAACACCTAAAACAAAAGCAATTGTACCGGTACATTTATTTGGTCAATGTGCAAATATGGAAGCGATTTTAGAAGTAGCGGCAGAGCATAATCTTTTTGTAATTGAAGATACTGCTCAGGCAATAGGAGCTGATTATACTTTTAAAGATGGTACGGTTAAAAAAGCGGGAACAATTGGAGATGTAGGAACAACTTCTTTTTTTCCTTCTAAGAATTTAGGTTGTTACGGTGATGGAGGTGCAATTTTCACTAATGATGATGATTTGGCTTATATAATACGTGGAGTAGTTAATCATGGTATGTATAAAAGATATTATCACGATGTAGTTGGTGTAAATTCGAGATTAGATAGTATGCAAGCAGCGATTTTAAGGATCAAACTACCTCTCCTAGACGTCTATTGTGAAGCTAGAAAAAATGCAGCCGATTATTATAATAACGCCTTTTTAGAATGTGATAAAATTATTACTCCTGTTACAAGCGAATTTACAAGTCATGTTTTTCATCAATATACTTTGCGTTTAAAAGATGTTGACAGGAATGCCCTTCATCAGCATTTATTAGATAATAATATACCAAATGCTATTTATTATCCGGTTCCGTTACACAGTCAAAAAGCTTATGCTGATACGCGTTATAATGAAGCAGATTTTAATGCAACCAATGAATTGATACAAACCGTAATTTCATTACCTATGCACACTGAACTTGAAAAAGAACAACAAGATTTTATTATTAAAACAATATTAAATTTTGTAAAATAACTTTCTCATTTTGTAAAAAGTAATCAATTTATTTTTAAGATCTATGAAAAAAGTAAAAAGTAAGATATTAGTAACCGGTGGTTTAGGATTTATTGGTTCGCATACTGTTGTTGAACTGCAAAACGAAGGATTTGAAGTTGTAATAATTGATGATTTGTCAAATTCAAAGATTGAAGTTTTAGATGGTATTACATCTATCTCGGGTAAAAAACCTGAATTTGTACAATTTGATTTAAAAGATAAAAAATTAGTAAAGCAATTTTTTGAAAATCATAAAATCGAAGGCGTTATTCATTTTGCTGCATCAAAAGCTGTTGGCGAGTCCGTTGAAAAACCCTTATTATATTACGAAAACAATATTGCCACTTTAGTATTTATACTTCAAGAGATGGTGAAAAATAAAGTTAAAAATTTTATTTTCAGTTCTTCATGTACGGTTTACGGTCAAGCCGATGAATTACCAATCACTGAAAATGCACCCATTAAACCTGCTGAATCTCCTTATGGAAATACCAAACAAATTGGTGAAGAAATTCTGAAGGATACTGCAAAAGTTGAAGATTTAAATATTATTGCTTTGCGTTATTTTAATCCGATAGGAGCTCATAAAAGCACAAAAATTGGTGAGTTACCCATTGGAGTTCCTCAAAACTTAATTCCATTTGTTACGCAAACTGCAGCAGGAATCAGAAAAGAATTATCAGTTTTTGGTGATGATTATCCTACACCTGATGGTACAGCTATACGTGATTATATTCATGTAGTTGACCTAGCAAAAGCTCATGTTTCTGCTCTGAATAGATTGTTAGGAAATCAAAATAAAACAAATTTTGAAACATTTAATGTAGGTACAGGTAAAGGAAGTTCTGTATTAGAAGTGATCAATGCATTTGAAAAAGTAAGTGGTAAAAAATTGAATTATAAAATTGTTGGTAGAAGAGAAGGAGATATTACATCGGCTTACGCGGATACCACATTAGCCAATAGAGAACTTGGTTGGAGATCAAAATTGAGTTTGGAAGATGCATTAGATGCTGCATGGAAATGGCAGGTAAAACAGGTTTAAAGTAAAAAGGTAAAAGTATTAAGTATGGTAAATAAAATATTAATTACTGGTGGCGCCGGATTCATAGGTTCGCATGTTGTGCGAATGTTTGTTAATAAATATCCTGATTATCATATATACAACCTTGATGCCCTGACTTATGCCGGAAACTTAGAAAATATTAAAGATATTGAAGGTCAACCCAATTATACTTTTATTAAAGGGGATATAAAAGACATTGATTTTATCAACGAAATATTTAAAAAATATAAATTTGATGCGGTTATTCATTTAGCTGCTGAAAGTCATGTTGATCGTTCAATTACCAATCCAAACGATTTTATTGAAACCAATGTATTAGGCACTGCTAATTTGTTAAATGCCTTTCGCGATATCTGGAAAGATAATTTTGATGGAAAATTATTTTACCATGTTTCTACGGATGAGGTTTATGGCTCCTTAGGTAAAACAGGGTTGTTTAAAGAGACTACTTCTTATGATCCGCAATCACCTTACGCCTCATCAAAAGCAGCTTCTGATCATTTAGTAAGAGCTTATGGAAATACTTATGGTTTACCTTTTATAATTAGTAATTGTTCAAATAATTATGGTGCAAATCAGTTCCCTGAAAAGTTGATACCTCTTTTTATTCACAATATTAAAAATAACAAACCTCTGCCTGTTTATGGTGATGGAAATTATACACGCGATTGGTTATATGTAGAAGATCATGCAATTGCCATTGATGAAATTTTCCATAAAGGGAAAAATGCTGATACTTATAATATTGGTGGTTTTAATGAATGGACTAACTTAAAACTGATCCATTTACTATGTGAACAAATGGATGAAAAATTAGGCCGTGAAAAAGGCAGTTCAGTCAAATTGATTACTTATGTTAAAGACCGTGCCGGACATGATCGTCGTTATGCGATTGATGCAACAAAATTAAACAAAGAATTAGGTTGGAAACCCAGCGTAACTTTTGAAGAGGGTCTTGCCAAAACATTAGATTGGTATTTAAAAAATGAAGATTGGTTAAACAGTGTTACTTCAGGTGCTTACCAGGATTATTATAAAAAGATGTATGGGTAAGTAATTTGAGCTTATTAAAAATCAAATCTATAAGTTAATCCACCCATTACCTGAAAACCTTGTACTTTAAAGTTGGTATATTTTTGGTAATTATCACTTAAAATATTATTGAGTTTGATAAAAGTAGACCAACGGTCATTAAAATAATAACCACTGTTTAGGTTAATGTCAAAATACGTTGAGTTGGTAATCTGATTGGTTGAGGAACCCGGTATAATGATCAATTCATCTTTTCTTTCACTGGCAAAGTATAAATTAGCACCTGCAAACCATTTTTTTCTTGTGTATTTTGCTAAGAGCGTGGCTTTTAACATGGGTAAATTCCAAGCATATTCTTGATTTTTCAAGTTATATGAATTAAATTCAAAATTCCCTCCAAATTTAAAATGTTCATCAAAATCATATATTATTTCAGCAAAAGCGCCAATTGTTTGAACCTCATCATAAACAACCTCAAATGAATTTCCTGCTTCGTAACCTTTATTTAATAAAATGCTACCGTTTGTTTTTGAAGGATTTAATTTATATAAAGGTTTATCTATTTCATTGCCATAAGAAGCCTTGATATTAAAGCTCAAATTTGTTGAGAATTTACCTTTAGCACCTAAATAACCCAAGTACTGTTGATCTGTTCTTCTTATATTTAATGTAGGAGATACAAATGGATTTTCATTTACAAATTTTTCATAAGTATTTTGATTCAGATCACCTATAATTCCGGCATAAGCAATTAAATAATCTTCATTAATTTTATAAGAAGCTGTAACATTTGGATAAGCATAAAATTTGCTTTTATCATTTTCATTATTTGTTAGACTATAGTAAAGTTTAGCTCCTAGATTTAAAGTTAAATTATCGCGAAGCATCGTAAAATTAGGACTAAAACCAATATTTAAGAAATTGTGATTGATACCATCAGTATTTAGATAGTTTTGTTTAAAATTACCATTTAAGAATTCTAAAGAAATATAGCTGTTCATCAATTCATTCCAAACAGGAAATTCAACATTACCCATAATTTCTACATGGTTTTCATCGCTATTGTGCTTATCGAAAAATCTAGTAAATTTTACTTCACCATCGTGAACCAATGCATCAAAAAACTCTATTTCGCCACCCAAAGAAAGTATACCGTATGATTGTTCTTCTTCAATTGAATTGATGATATTTTCTTTAAAATTTATTTCATTGGGCAAACCGTACCAGTTAACAACTTGATTTTTTATTCCGGCATTGATTTGCCATTCAAAATATTTTTCGGATTGTTTGTAGTAAAAATCTGCTTTTATATCAGAAAATGTACTATTTAGTGTAACTTCTTTGATATCTCCATAAGATGATAAATAAGTTATAAATCCACCAATATCACTATATTTTGTAAGATTATAATGGGCAAAGATCTCGGCGAAAGGTGTAAGATAATTTCCAAAACCAACAGTTACATAATTATTGTGAAAACGTTCTTTTGGCTCACGTTTTATTGCTTTGGCTTTTCCTTTTGCAGGTGTAAAAGTTGAGGCGACCGGAACAGAATTTATATGGTAATTAACCTCTTTTTTAGTATTGATCTCAATCGAATCTATTTGAGGATTTTTTTTAATCTTAAAGGCATCTGATACAGTTGGAGAATAAGGTTTTACAACCCGAACCACTTCTGTATCAAGCGTATCTTTTTTCTTTTTTTGTGAAAAAACAAATCCTGTAAAGAATAATAAAAAAAGTAAAGAAATTAGCTTTTTCATTCGAAATATATTAGTTTTCCTGTATAATGGATTCATTTGTTTTTGCTTCTTCTTTTTTAATTTTTTGCAACTCAATTTTAGCTTCATTAGTAACCTCAGGGAAATCACTAAAGTTCTTTAAAACATTTTCTAAAATATATGTAGCTTGATAAGCATCTTGTAATTCGTAAAAATTCTTTGCCATAATAATTAGTCCTTTTGCACCCCAATAACGATAACTGGCATATTCTGATGCTAATTTTTGAATTATTAGATTCGAATTTTTATAATTTCCGTCTTGATATTTAAAAAGGGCATCATAATAAATAGCTTCAGCTTTCAATTTACCGCTGGCAGAATTTTCAACGATTTTAAAAGCTTCTTGTGACTTATTAATGTCGTTTGTTTTAAAAGCAGCACGGGCAATAATTATTTGAGCATCCGATTTGATTTGATCCTCAATTTTTTCTTTTTGTAAAATTATATCAGCGTAATTAACGGCTTTATCATAATTATTTAAAGCATAGTTTCCTTTCATCAAATTACTTTGTGCAAAAATTATATTTTGTTCACTATCAGCTTCATTTTCGAGTTTTATTAGTAGCGGTAAAGCCTTTTCCCAATTTTGTTTTTTAAGATAGATCTGCGAAAGATTTATTAAAGAATTTTCTGTATAATCATTACGATTCTTATCAATAATATATTGGTAATGAACAATAGCTTTTTGTGGTTGTTTATCTCGTTCTAAGGCATCAGCTAAATAATAATTGGCAGTTAGCGTATGAATTCCGTTAGGAAATCTATTTAAGTATTTTTGAAAACCTTCAATTGCTTTTTTAGTGTTATTGTTTAAATATTGCTTTTCAGCTGATTCAAACAGGGTATTTTCAATTTCTTGATCGGATACATTTACATAATCAAGTTTTTTTACCATACGCTCATATTCATCAACTTTTCCAATATCAACATAAATTTGCCGACTATTTGATACAGCTTCAATAGCTTCAGATGAATTTGGATAATCTTTTATTACAGTTTTGTATTTTGATAAAGCTTTTTGGTTATTGTTGATATTAAAAAAAATAAGACCTTGTTTTAATAATGCTTTAGGAACATAAGAACTTTGAGGGTAATTCTCGATAATGTCATTATAAGCGTTTAAGGCTTTGTCTGTTTCGTTTTTGTTTATATAAGTATTTCCGAGTTCATAGAACGCATCATCCCTTAATGGAGATTTAACATTATATCTTAAAAATTTATCTAATTCTAAAATCTTTTTATCATTTTCTCCCATAAACCCGTAACATAAAGCCCTTTGGAATTGAGCCTGATCAACATTGATATCATTAGCTTCAATAACTTTTTCATAAGGAGTTAATGCTTTATAATAATTACTCAATGCAAAAAAACTATCACCTAAGCGCATATAAGAATCTATCAATTGATCAGAATTGGCTGGTTTATTATCAATATATTGTTTAAAATGACCACCGGCTTTATTATAATCTTTTAATTTAAAGTAAGTGTAGCCAATATGATAGTCGAGATCTTCAAATTCGATTTGGTTTTTAGCATTAGTTAATTCTGAAAATGATTGAAAACCACGTAGAGCTTCATCAAAATTGTTTAAACGATAATCAGATTCTGCCTTCCAAAAGGTTGCTTTAGCATTGTAATTATTGATAATATTTTTAGCTAAACTAAAATATTCTTTAGCTTCCTGATAATTTTGATCTTCTAACAGTTGCACACCCCTTAAAAAAGCAACTTTTTGATAGTTTTCACTATCTTTTTTATTATCTAAATAACGAATGGCACCTTCATAATCTTTTACAGACATAAATGAACTGATCAATAAATTGTTGAGCTCTTCTTTATTAATATCGGCAGGGTATTTTTGTAAGTACTCTTGAATTATTTCAGCTGTACTTTTATATGGATTTCCAATCTCATAACTGAGTTTGGCATAATTTAACCAGGCATCTTGTTTGATGGTTTGATCAAAATCCATTTGAGATGCATTTTTAAAAGCATTTAAAGCTTCAGTTTTTTTGTCACTATTCAAATAACATTCAGCCAAATGATAATATGCATTTTGTGCTACTGAATTGTTTCCATCAATGATCTTTGTAAACCATTCCATAGCATTTTTGTAATCATTTTGCATGTAATAGGCATATCCTAATTGATAAAAATCTGTATTGTTCCACTTACCCTTTTTACCATCGTAATCCTTTAAATAAGGAATAGCTTTTTCATATTCTTCAATATTAAAATAGCTTTCGCCTATAATTTTTGAAAGTTCTGATCTTTGAACTTTGTTTGATTTTTCTAAAAGGGGTAATGCGGCATCAATAGCTTCTTGAAATTTACCGGTTTTAAATTTAATGTTTGCCATAAAATATGGAATATCCTTACCCAGATATTTATTATTGGCAACATCACTTAAATATTTATCTGCATTTTCAAAATCATCATCTTTATAAGCCATATAACCGTAATAATACTTGGCTTCAGCACCATATTTCTCAGAATCTAAAAGCTGAGAAAAATATTTTTTAGATTTTGCAAAACTTCCTGCGGCAAATAAACCATAAGCAAATTTAAACTGAAAATCTTCCTGCTGATGCAAACTTAAACTACTTACATTTACTTTTGAATACCATTTTAAAGCGTATGGATAATTGGCATTTTTAAAATAGTATTCGCCTACTTCTAAAAATGCGTTGTTGCGTTTGGTACTTGTAGGAAATTCATCAACAAACTCGCGCATTAGATCTTCACCTTCTTTTTCGCCTAATCGGATAGCACAAAACGCTCTGTAGTAATAGCTTCTAGCCTTTAATTCTGAGTCGTCTCCAAATTGATCTTTAATTTCATCAAATTTTATTTGAGCAGCATAATAATCTTTATTATGATAAAGATCTACTGCCTGATCATATGGAGCAAGTTTATCAGTATAAATTTCTGATTTTTGTGCTCGTAAATAAAATGGAACCAATAAAATTATAATTATTATATAGATTTTTCCTATTCTCATCTACCGGTTTTTAAATATGGATCAAAAGTAATCATATCCTTTTTTTTATTAAACGAATAAATACAATTAAATTGCAAAAATGTTGATTAGTTGTAAGGATTGTTGAAAAGTAAAAATATTTTTCAAATATTCTTCAATTATATATAAGATAAATCAATAATTATTATAATCTATTGTTAATGTTTTCTAAAGTATAATTGATTATCAATTTCAATTATTTCAAACTTTAATATATGGATTTTTAACAGTAAGTTTGTATCAATAAAAAATAATTTATAAAATGTTGCAATTAAAAGATGCTTCTATATTTCAAAGAGAAATTCTAATATTATCAGATGTTAACCTCGATATTAAAAAAGGCGAATTTAATTATTTGATCGGTAAAACCGGAAGTGGTAAAAGTAGTTTAATGAAGACTTTATACGGAGATCTACCTTTACAAAAAGGGTTAGGAAGTATTGTGGGCTTTGATCTTATAAAACTAAAAGAAAATGAAATTCCCTTTTTAAGAAGAAAGATCGGGATAGTATTTCAAGATTTTAAATTGCTAAATGATCGTAATGTTTTTGATAATTTGCTATTTGTTTTAAAAGCTACCGGATGGAAAGTAAAAGCAGAAATTGAAGCAAAGATCAATGATGTTTTAGAAAAGGTTGATATGAAAAGCAAAGGTTTTCAAATGCCTTATAAACTTTCTGGTGGAGAACAACAACGTATTGCTATTGCAAGAGCTTTGTTAAACAATCCTGAAATGATCTTAGCCGATGAACCAACCGGTAATTTAGATCCAAAAACATCAATTGAAATAATGAATGTTTTAGAAGATATCAATAAAACCGGAATTACAATTTTAATGGCTACCCACGATTATCCTTTAATATTAAAATTTCCACATAAAACTGTAAAATGTGAAGGGGGTAAAGTCTTTGAAGTTGTTTAATATTTATGCTTTCAATTTTAATTCCTACATATAATAATTCTATTGTTTCCTTAGTAAAGTCACTCCATGATCAACTAAAAGATCAAAATATTTCTTATGAAATTATTTGTCTTGATAATAATTCCAGATCAGAAATTAGCACTATAAATGCCGAAATAAATAAATATAATTTTTGTATTTATGAGCTTTTAAATAAGGATGTTGGAAGAAGTAAAATAAGAAATTTACTTGCAGAGAAATCAAAATATAAATGGTTACTTTTTTTAGATGCAGATGTTTTACCGGTAAATAATAATTTTATAGAAA
>JAOZVI010000175.1 GCA_029938265.1 Flavobacteriaceae bacterium
ATGGATTAAGTAATTTCCAATTTTTAATAAAGTTTAATACTAAAATAACAATACATCCGTTAATGAGATAATATTATTTTTTAATCAATCTTTTGGTTAAATTATTAAAAAATTGCGCTTAATATATTTGCTATATATGAAAAAGTTGAAATTAGATTATCTAAAGATCTATTCTTTAGAACTAAGGGTATTCCTTTTAGAATTAGAAAAAAACTTATTAAAATTGAATATCAAAAAAGTTAAAAATATAGAATAATTTATAATAATATTTTTTACTTTTGTAGACATAATAATTCAATTTAAATGTCTCGAAACAAGAACATAACAGGACTTACAAAATCGTACAGACGATTATTTGAATGTTTGATGTTCTATCTTTTCTTTTCATAATCCAAAGTATCACTTCATTTATTATATGAATTTTTCAGATATTTATTCTGTAGAATTTAAATTATTCAAGATTATGAAAACACTACATAAAACCATAAAACCAGAAAGGACAGCCTTGTCACAAGGTAATTTTTATAAAACTTTAGGAAATAATATTGGCCCTGGTATGAATAAAAGAATCCAAAAACTTAGAAAATTAAGTTTTGAAACTAAACCATCATTATCAATTGAAAGGGCATTAATTGAAACCGACTTTTATAGAAAAAATTACGGAAAACATGCTACTCCGGTAATGAGATCCCTTAACTTTTTAGAAATATGTAAAAAGAAAACCATTTACTTGGGTGAAGATGAATTGATTGTTGGTGAGCGTGGTCCAAAACCAAAAGCTGTACCAACTTTTCCTGAATTGACTTGTCATAGTGTTGAAGACTTACATGTGTTAAATACTCGTGATATGCAACGATATACAATTAGTCAGGAAGATATAAATATCTATAAAGAAAAAGTAATTCCTTTTTGGGAAGGAAAAACGATTAGAGAACGTATTTTTAACCATGTCCCTCATGAATGGAAAATAGCTTATGAAGCAGGGCTTTTCACTGAGTTTATGGAACAACGTGCTCCGGGGCATACCGCTTTAGATGGGAAAATCTATCAAAAGGGAATGCTCGATTTTAAAAAAGAAATTCAAGAGCAAATTGATAGAATAGATTATTTAAATGACTCTGAGGCAACTGATAAAAAAGAGCAATTATCCGGTATGTCAATAGCTTGTGATGCGGTGGTTATATTTGCTGAACGTCATGCAAATCTGGCTGAAGAATTGGCAAAAACTGAGAAGGATACAACTCGTGTAAAAGAACTCAAAAAAATTGCTGAGGTTTGTAGATGGGTTCCGGCAAATGCACCTAGAGATTTATGGGAAGCCATTCAGATGTACTGGTTTGTGCATTTAGGAACCATAACTGAACTCAATGGTTGGGATGCTATGAATCCGGGTCATTTTGATCAGCATTTAAAACCTTTTTATGAAAAAGAAATTGCTGATGGTACGCTTACAAGAGAAAAAGCTAAAGAATTGTTGAGCTGTTTTTGGATCAAAGTAAACAATCATCCTGCTCCTCCTAAAGTTGGTATTACTGCTAAAGAAAGCGGCACTTATAATGATTTTACAAATATCAATATTGGCGGTGTCAAAAGAGATGGTTCCGATGGTGTGAGTGAAATATCCTATATCATGCTCGAAATTATTGAAGAATTACATATTCTACAGCCGGGAAATTCAGTTCATATTAGTTCAAAAACACCTGAACGTTTTTTAAAAGAAGCTTGTAAGGTGATCCGTCAGGGTCATGGCTATCCTTCAGTTTTCAATAATGATATTTATATTCAGGAAATGTTGCGTCAAGGTAAATCCTTGGAAGATGCAAGAGAGGGTGGTTGTAGTGGTTGTATTGAAGTTGGTGCTTTTGGAAAAGAAGCTTATATCTTAACGGGATATTTGAATGTGCCAAAAATATTTGAGATCACACTAAATAACGGAATGGATCCTTTAACAGGAAAACGAGCTGGTATACCCACTGGGAATCCCCGAGATTTTAAATCGTACAAAGATCTTTATAATGCATTTTTGAAACAGTTGAATTTTATTATTGATCAGAAAATTGTAGTAAGTAATTATATTGATAGCATGTTTGCTAAATACAGTCCCGCAACATTTTTATCTGTTGTTATTAATGATTGTATTAGCAAAGGAAAAGATTATTATAATGGAGGTCCTCGTTATAACACTAATTATATACAATGCACAGGTTTAGGTACCGTAACGGATAGTTTATCTACTTTAAAAAAGCATGTTTTTGAAGAAAAAACATTTTCTATGGATACCATTTTAAATGCTGTTTTAAATAATTTTGAAGGTGAAGAGATCTTACGACAAATCATTGTCAATAAAACACCTTTTTTTGGGAATGATGATAATTATGCCGATGATATCGCTTTACAGGTTTATAATGATCTTTTTAAAGCTATTGATGGAAAACCAAATATTAAAGGAAGCTCATATCATTTAAACATGTTATCAACTACTTGTCATGTTTATTTTGGAAAAGTGATGGGTGCAACTCCAAATGGAAGATTGGCAAACAAATCAATTTCTGATGGAACATCACCATCTCATGGTTGTGATGTTAACGGACCTTCAGCTGTGATCAGATCTCTTACTAAGTTAGATCATGTAAAATCCGGTGGAACACTATTAAACCAACGTTTTTTACCAAGTTTGTTAAAAAGAGATAAAGATCTTGTAAAATTAAGCAATCTCATTAGAAGCTATTTTGCCTTAGGCGGACATCATATTCAATTTAATATTGTAGATACTGCTACTCTTTATGCTGCTCAGGAAAATCCGGAAGATTATAAAGATCTTTTGGTAAGAATGGCGGGTTATAGTGATTATTTTAATGATATGAATGCCGATCTGCAACAGGAAGTGATCGACAGAACCGAAAACGAATCCTTCTAAATGAGCACTGGTTTAATTTTCGATATTAAAAAATATGCGATAAATGATGGTCCCGGAATACGACTGACTATCTTTTTTAAAGGTTGTAATCTGGCTTGTGAATGGTGTCATAATCCGGAAAGTATTTCTCCTAAAGTTCAGAAAATGTACACAGCTTCAAAGTGTATCGGTTCTTTAAAGTGTGTAGATAATTGTCCGAATGGAGCTTTAAAAATGACTAGTGAAGGAATTATAACCGATTATAATATTTGTAATTTATGTGGAATTTGTGCTGAAGTTTGTCCTACTAAAGCTTTTGAAATGATGGGAGAACAGAAATCAGTTGATGAATTAATGAGTATAATTGATAACGAAGCTACTTTTTTTGATCAATCGGGTGGAGGTGTTACCTTTTCAGGAGGAGAACCTTTGATGCATTCAGAATATTTGCTGGAAATATTAAAAGCATGTGGTCAACATTATTATCACAGAGTAGTTGATACTACGGCGTTTTCAAATTTAAACACCATTTTGGAAATAGCTGAGCATACCGATTTATTTTTGATCGATCTTAAAGTAATGGATTCGAAATTACACAAAAAATATACGGGTGTAGGTAATGAAAAGATATTAAATAATATTACCGAATTGGCGAAAACAGATGTTGATATTACCTTTAGAATGCCTTTGATAAAGGGCGTAAATACATCGAAAGATAATATTAAAAAAACAGCTGATTTCATTAGTTCTTTAGAAGGAAACAGAAATACAATCAACCTGTTACCTTATCACAAAATTGCTGAGAATAAGCATAAAAAGTTGGGTAATCCAGATGGTTTTATTGAATTTGATACTCCTGATGAAAGAAAAATAGAGAAGATAATTTCTATTTTTAAAACGTATGGAATTAAAGCAAGCGTGGGGGGTTAAACAGAACTTTATTCGTGAGACTCTAAAAATTTATTTCAATTTTTAGTTAGTCGAACCCGCCTGTGTGGCAGGCTAATCCCGCTGCCTGTGCTGAACCTGCCTGCCGGCAGGCAGGCTTG
>JAOZVI010000176.1 GCA_029938265.1 Flavobacteriaceae bacterium
CGGCAATAATATAACTTGTTTTTTTAGAGATTGATCCTGTTACTTTTCCGCCATTATCTTCTATGGATTTTTTAAGTTCATTTCGTGAAAATTCATGGAATACTCCTGAAACAACAAAAATTAAACCTTGCAGTTTTTCTGTTTGATTCATTAATATTGATTCGTCTATAGAAAAATTCAATCCATGATTCTTTAATCGGTCAACAATAGAAATATTTAAAGGGTTTTCGAAAAATTGAATAATACTTTGAGCAATTCTCTCTCCTATTTCATCAACATTCACCAGGTCATCATAAGATGCTTCCATTAAATCATCAATATTTTTATAATGTTTCACCAATTTTTTTGCCACGGTCTCTCCTACAAAACGTATTCCTAAAGCAAATAATAATTTTTCAAATGGTATTCTTTTTGAAGCTTCTATACCCTTAATAATATTACTTGCTGATTTTTCTGCCATTCGCTCTAAAGGAATAATTTGTGATTCATTCAGTTCATATAAATCTGCATAATTTGAAATCAAGCCATTTTCATACAACAACTCCACGGTTTCAGCACCCAAACCATCTATATTCATAGCCTTTCTACTGATAAAATGTTGAATTCTACCAGTAATTTGTGTGGGGCAACCATATTCATTCGGACAAAAATGTTTTGCATCTCCTTCTTTTCTTACCAAAAGCGTATTGCAATCAGGGCAATGAGTTATATACTTTGTGGGTATTGAATCTTTTGGACGTTTATCAAAATTAACTCCTACAATTTTAGGTATAATTTCACCTCCTTTTTCTACAAAAACAGTATCCTTCTCTCTGATATCTAATTTTGCAATTTGATCTGCATTGTGCAAAGAAGCCCGTTTAACAATAGTTCCTGCTAATTCAACCGGTTCTAAATTTGCCACAGGCGTTATTGCTCCGGTTCTTCCAACCTGATAGGTAATTTTATGTAAAACTGTACTTGCCTGCTCGGCTTTAAACTTATATGCCAAAGCCCATCTTGGCGATTTTGCTGTATATCCCAACTCATCCTGATGAGCCAGTAAATTTACTTTTATCACTACGCCATCAGTTTCATAAGGTAATTTATGTCTTTTGGTATCCCAATGATCAATAAATGCAAAAATATCTTCAGTTTTTTTACATATTTTAATAGTTTCAGGTACTTTAAATCCAACATTAGTTGCCTTCTGTAAAGCTTCAAAATGTGACTTAAACGGTAATCTGTCAGCAACAACCTGGTATAATAAACAATCTAATGGCCTCTCTGCAACTTCGGCACTATCTTGTAATTTTAAACTTCCACTGGCTGTATTTCTCGGATTTCTAAACGGATCATCACCTGCTTCAACACGTTCTTTATTCATTTTTTTAAATCCGTCAAGCGGAAGAATGATCTCACCTCTTATTTCAAAATCAGTAAGCGTATTATTTTTTAGAACAAGCGGAATTGATCTAATGGTTTTAATATTGGCAGTAACATCATCTCCTTCAAATCCATCCCCTCTTGTAACTGCTCTATCTAGCTGGCCATTTTGATAATACAGATTAATTGAAGCTCCATCGTATTTTAGCTCACATACATATTCAATATCTACACCGCCTAATATTTTTTGAATTCTGTTTTCCCAATCTAAGATATCTTCTTTAGAATACGAATTGGCCAGTGAATACATACGGTGATTATGGGTAATTGTTTTAAAATTCTTTGTAATCTCTCCTCCCACTCTTTGCGTTGGTGAATTGGGATCAAAAAATTCAGGATGTCTATTTTCTAGTTCTTGAAGCTCTTCCAATTTTATATCAAATTCATAATCGGAAATCGTAGAGCTATCCAAAACATAATAGTTATAATTATGTAGTCTCAGTTCCTCTCTTAATTGATCTATTTTATGTTGATTTTCTGTCATTTAGAATTTTATAATTTATGTTTTAAATATAATTAAATCCTTTTTAAAATCTATTTTTTTTTGTAATTTTATCAAAATATGAAAATGTGTGATTTTTGTAACTTATTTTAGTGACCAATATCACTTAATATGATTTTTATCACAATTTATCTTCATTTATCATTTTACATTTGCGCATAATAATTTTAAATCCTTATTAACTATAAACATATTATGAAGAAATTATTGATACTTGGTGCTGGTACTGCGGGCACAATGATGCTTAATAAATTAAACAACGAACTTGAAAAAGACGAATGGGAAATAACTATTGTCGATCAATTTAAAACACATTATTACCAACCCGGCTTTTTATTTATACCATTTGGTATTTATAATAAAAAAGATGTTACCAAACCTAAGTATGATTTCTTTCCTCCTGGAGTTAATGTTATTTTTAGTCCGATAGATAAAATTGTTGGAAAAGAGAATAAAGTCCATTTAGAAGGTGGTAAAATTTTAAATTATGATTTTTTAATTATTGCTACCGGAACACAAACCAGACCATCTGAAACTGAAGGTTTAAAGGATAAATTATGGTATAAGGATATTTTCGATTTTTACACAATAGAAGGTGCGGTTGCATTACATAAAAGGTTTAAAGATTTTGAAGGTGGAAAATTAGTAATGTGTATTCCTGAATTACCTTATAAATGTCCGGTTGCACCAATTGAATTTGTTTGCTTGGCTGAAGCATATTTTGCGGAAAGAGGAATGAAAGATAAGGTTGATATTTCTTATGTAACCCTAATGTCTGGAGCCTTTACAAAACCTGTAGCCTCAAAAATGTTAGGAGATCTATTAGAAGAAAAAAATATTGAGGTTGTCCCCGACTTCTATTTAAGTCATGTTGACAATGATAATAAGAAGATCGTTTCTTATGATGAACGTGAGATCGAATTTGATCTTTTAACGATCGTTCCTGTAAATATGGGAAGTGATATGATCGAGAGAAGTGGATTAGGTGATGACATGAATTATGTAAGAACAGATAAATTCACATTACAATCTGATGATTTTGAAAATATTTTTGTAATTGGAGATGCATCAAATATCCCAACTTCTAAAGCTGGTTCTGTTGCCCATTTTGCAGCAGAGATCTTAATGGAAAATCTTTTAGCAGCAATGGAAGGCAGAGCTTTACCTGCAAAATTCGACGGACACGCAAATTGCTATATTGAAACAGGACATGGCAAAGGGGCATTGATCGATTTTAATTATGATACTGAACCTCTACCGGGCACATTCCCACTACCTGGAATAGGGCCTTTTGGTTTATTAAAAAATACAAAAATGAATCATTACGGTAAAATATTATTCAGATGGATCTATTGGCATATTTTACTAAAAGGAAAAGAATTACCCATTGAGGCAGATATGACAATGGCAGGAAAAAAACGTGTTTAATCTTAATAGTGAATTGTAATGAAAGAAAAAAATATACAATCGCAAATAGATGCACTCGATAAAAAGCTGGATTTAATACTTGGTTATGTACACCAACAAAAATTAAATTCAACAATGTTACAAGATCTGGTAAGCGATCTAAGTATCATAGGAAAAGATGCTTACGACTCTACAGTTGAAGAACTTGACAAAAGACAGGTAGAACTGGATCCATCAGAACTCACAGGTTTAGCGGTTTCTTTTTTGAGAAATATTGGGAATATCAAATTAATGATGGATACGCTTGAAATGGCAGTTGATCTAAGTAAAGAGGTTGGCCCAATTGCAAATGAAGCAATCATTGATTTTACCAAACAATTGGCCTTTTTTGAACAAAAAGGATATTTTGCATTTATCAAAGAGATCGGACCAATAATTGACAATGTAATTACCGGTTTTAGCCCTGAAGATCTAAGAGAACTTGCAGATAGTGTTGTAACCATACTATCGATAGTTAAAGAAATGACACAACCTGAAGTTCTTGGTACAATGGAAAATGCAATTAAAGCATTTAACAGTATGGAAACCGAAAGTGTTCCGTCTTA
>JAOZVI010000058.1 GCA_029938265.1 Flavobacteriaceae bacterium
GGTTAATTTAAATCTAGACCGAATTGCTCCAACTTAGCATTTCGGTTTTTTTAGTAAAAAAGTTGACGAGAATCATCTTTTTTACTGATGCTCGTCATTGTTTGGTATTTTTATAGTAAATAATTTTGTGGAATTAATAATAATTTTAACCATAAAATTGTCCAAACATTGTATTAGATATAATGAAAAACCCCTTAAACAACCGTTAATTAGCAGTTTAAAGGGCTTTAAAGTGGAGATGGAGGGAGTCGAACCCTCGTCCAAACAAGCAACCAAATTACTTTCTACATGCTTAGTTTATATTTGATTTTTATCCTAAAGCCGACTAAAAACGACCTACTTTAAGCTTAGCTTCTTTAATTTCGAAATATAACCAAAGCCTTTATATTTCTAGGTTTACTTTTACGATGCCTCTAAACTGACCGCCGTTAACCAAGGCTTTCAAGAGACATTTAGCTTTCCCGCCTGGCGGGACAAGGCTCATCCTACTGTGATTCAGATTAAGCAGCTAAAGCGTAGTTATTCTCGCCGTTTAAAAAAGTGAAATCGATTTTTACGAGTACTATTTCATGACTCGACATGCTTATAATCCGACTGATCTTGCTGTCAAAACCGGTCATCCCCTTAAGTTAAAGAACTTTCTATTTGCAAATGTATTCATTTCTATTGAGTATATTTGTAAATATTGCCAAAACAAAATACTTTTATACAAATTCTATACCAAAATTTAATTCTTCCTTTTTATGAAATTCGCCATTATTAAAGAACTTAAAAATCCACCTGATAAAAGAGTTGTACTACCCCCAAAAGCTTGCCGTGAATTGATAAAAACTTTTCCTGAAATGGAGATAAAAGTAGAAAGCTCAAATAATAGAACTTTTACAGATAAAGAATATTCAAAAATCGGATTAGAAGTAACCAAAAGCGTTGATGATTGCGATGTAATGTTAGGGGTTAAGGAAGTGCCAATAAACGCATTGATCCCAAATAAAAAATATTTTTTCTTTTCACATACGATCAAAAAACAACCTTATAACAGAGATTTGCTAAGAGCTGTATTAGAAAAAAATATTGAACTATACGATCATGAAGTCATTACTGACAAAAATGGTATTCGTTTGGTTGCATTTGGCAGATATGCAGGAATAGTAGGTGCTTATAACGGTCTTAGAACCTATGGATTAAAAACAAAAACCTTTAATTTACCTAAAGCTGAAACATTACATGACCAAAAGGATCTGATCACTAATCTACAAAAGATTTCATTGCCAAATATTAAAATTGTTTTAACCGGAAAAGGCAGAGTGAGTTATGGGGCAAAAGAAATGTTAGATGCTATGGGTATTAAAGAAGTTGCTGTTGAAGAGTACCTTAATAAAAAATTTGATAAAGCGGTTTATGTACAAATTGATGTTTTAGATTACAACAAACGCAAAGACGGAAAAGTAATTGATATGTATGACTTTTTTAATTACCCATCTGATTATGAAGGTGATTTTTTACGATTTGCTAGAGTAAGTGATATTTATATTGCTTGTCATTTTTATGGAACCGGAGCGCCTTTTATTTTTACACGAGATGATGCTAAATCACCTGATTTTAATATTAAAGTTGTTGCAGATATAAGCTGTGATATTGACGGACCTGTGGCATCTACTTTAAAAGCTTCAACAATTAAAGATCCTATATATGGTTATGACCCTCTTACTGAAAAAGAAGTAAATTTTTTAAATGATAAAGCAATTGCAGTTATGGCAGTTGATAATTTACCAAACGAATTACCAAAAGATGCATCGCTTGGTTTTGGCGATAATTTTGTTAATCATGTTATTCCGGCATTTTTTAACGGAGATAAAGACGGAATTTTAGAAAGAGCCAGAATGACTCAAAATGGAAAGCTAACTAAAAACTTTGCCTATCTTCAGGATTTTGTTGACGGGAAATAGAATCTTTTCAAATTCTATATTATGGAATCTGAAACTTGAAATTTAGAGCATGGAACCATTTAAACCAGATTCGCATTTTTTAATTGAATTGGCAAACACAAAAATGCCTTTTGGAAAGTTTAAAGGTACGTTTTTGATTGATCTCCCCGAATATTATTTAGTTTGGTATAAAAATAAAGGATTCCCGAAAGGAAAATTAGGGTTAATGATGGAGTCTATCTTTGAAATTAAAAGAAATGGATTGGAACATTTAATTTATAAACTCAAAACATTTTAATCGGAAAGAATTCCTCGAGGCTCTGCCTCGGGGTTTCCGCTTAAACCTCTTCTTGAGGAGAGGTCAAAACTGTTTTATAGTTTTGGGTGAGGTGTAAATAAATAAATTTCGGTTTTTGCAGCTTTAGGTCAAAATGAAATGAGCGAAATATCTTTAGGCTCTGCCTCGAGGATTGTTCGTTTCAAGAAATTTTTTATTTTTATTTTTTCATTGTTGAAAAGATAGTGAATTTTTTATATATAAAAATTTATTTTTATTTAATTTTAAGTTAAAAAATAAAGAAAATCTATAAGTACCAAGGGTTTAAAGTGACTTAAAAAAGGTTAAAAAAATATTAACTACAAATTGTTAATAATTATCTAAACTTACATTAAAAATCTTTTTGTTTTATTATAATTTTAGAACCGGAAATTGTTAACCTAAAACTTACAAAAAATAATGGTAGAAGAAAAAGTTCAAGAGGCTACATATGCTTATGATGAAGTTTTAAAACACTCATTATCATACTTTAATGATGATGAGCTTGCTGCAACAACTTGGATCAACAAATATGCAGTAAAAAACAAACAAGGAAAGTATTTAGAAAAAACTCCTGACGAAATGCATAAACGCATGGCAAAGGAGTTCAGTAGAATCGAAACCAAATATGCACAAGAAAACCCCCCTCTTGAAAACTTGTCTACCTATGGTAAAAGAAGAAAGCTACTTACTGAAGATTCTATTTACAAACTTTTTAAAGATTTTAAATATGTAATTCCCCAAGGGAGTGTTATGTATGGTTTAGGAAACAATGAAGTTGTTGCTTCTTTATCAAATTGTATTGTAATTCCACCCGTTTATGATTCTTATGGTGGAATTTTTCATGCCGATCAACAAATGGCACAACTGTTTAAACGTCGTTGTGGTGTTGGTGTTGATCTTTCTGAATTAAGACCAAAAGATGCAACGGTATCAAATGCAGCAGGCAGTACTACCGGAGCCGTTTCGTTTATGCACCGTTTTTCAAAAACTACGCGTGAAGTAGCACAAAACGGTAGAAGAGGAGCTTTGATGCTTACAATGGATATTGCACATCCTGATATTAAAGATTTCATAACTGTAAAGCAGGATCTTACCAAAGTTACAGGTGCTAATATTTCAATTCGCCTTTCGGATGAATTTATGCGGGCTGTAGAAAATGATGAAGAATATACCTTGCGCTGGCCTATTGACTCCAAAACTCCAAAATATACCAAAACAATCAATGCAAAAGAATTGTGGAATATCGTAATTAAAAGCGCACACAATACTGCTGAGCCAGGTTTGATATTTTGGGATCGCCAGCATTATTATTCTACCTCTTCCATGTATCCCGGATTTAAAAATTCTTCAACCAATCCGTGTTCAGAAATTGCAATGCAAGGTGGAGACAGTTGTCGTTTAATAGCAGTAAATTTATATAGTTTTGTAGATGATCCTTATACAAAAAAAGCAAAATTCAACTATAAAAAATTTCATGAAGTTGTTTATGAAACGCAACGATTAATGGATGATCTGGTTGATCTGGAATTAAATGCTGTAGATAAAATATTAACTAAAATTGAGGCAGATCCTGAGCCTGATAATATTAAACAAACAGAAATTGATACCTGGAAATTATTACAGGAAACCGGTAAAAAAGGACGTAGAACCGGTTTAGGATTTACTGCTTTAGGTGATGCTGTGGCAGCATTGGGTATAAAATTTGATTCAGATGATGCCCTACAAACTGTTGACGACATCATGCGTGCTAAACTTACTGCAGAGTTTGATAGTAGTATTGACATGGCAGTTGAAAGAGGTCAATTTGAAGTATTCAATAGGAATATTGAAGACAAATCAGAATTCGTGCAAATGATGCAAACAGAATTCCCTGATATTTATAGCCGAATGATGAATCACGGAAGAAGAAATATTTCAATAAGCACTGTTGCTCCAACGGGTTCTCTAAGTATGCTGGCTCAGGTATCATCAGGAATTGAACCTGTATTTTTACTTTCATATAAGCGAAGAAGAAAAATAAATTCTGATACTAAAAATGCCAAAATCGATTTTATTGACGATTTGGGAGATGCTTTTCAAGAATTTACTGTTTATCACCCAAAAATTAAAACATGGATGGATGTTACCGGTGAAACAGATATCAATAAAAGTCCGTATGCCGGTGCCACTGCTACTGAAATTGATTGGAAAAAAAGGGTAGAAATGCAATCATTGATTCAAAAATATACCACACACTCCATCAGCTCAACCATCAATCTGGCTTCGGATGTTTCTGAAGAGTTGGTTGGAGATATTTATATGGATTCCTGGCATAAAGGATTAAAAGGTATTACTGTTTATCGAGATGGATCTCGAAGTGGAATTCTGGTATCAAATGAAGATAAAAATGAAGATGAAAAACAAAAAAGAGATTCTTTTAGAAGTACAGTTTTTCCTAAACGACCTAAAAAAATCGATGCTACAATTGTTCGTTTCCACAATGAAAAAGAAAAATGGTTGGCTGTTGTTGGTCTAATTAATGACAAGCCTTATGAAATCTTTACTGGTAAAATGAAAGATGCCTTTAATTTACCGCAATGGGTTGAAAAAGGCTGGGTAATAAAGAATAGAGATAAAAATGGAACGGCACGATATGATTTTAGATATGTTGACAGTGATGATTATAAAACTACAATCGAAGGTTTGTCTCGATCATTTGATAAAGAGTACTGGAATTATGCAAAATTAATTTCAGGAGTATTACGTCATGGCATGCCAATGCCTTACGTAGTTGATCTTATCAACAACTTAAATCTTTATGACGAACATATCAATACCTGGAAAAATGGTGTTTCAAGAGCATTAAAACGATTTGTACCTGAAGGCTCAGAAGCTGCTGATAAAAAATGCCCTGAATGTGGAGATCCTGAGGGGTTGATCTATTCAGAAGGATGTTTAAAATGTGTAAGCTGTGGCCACTCTAAATGTGGATAAATAAAATAATGTTTCATATTACTCAAAAACTCTGTAAAGATATTCTTTGCAGAGTTTTTTTATAATGAAGTTATATTTTTAATTATCTTCTTTTATATCTTTTAAATTTAATTGCAAACTAGTGATACCGTTCCAATGATTTTCTTCAATGGTAAAAGCTGCTTTAAAAGTATTTCCTTTATTGATAAGATTATATTTATTTCCTAAACCAAAACCTATTGCCTGATAGGTTTTTTGATCTACGCCATTGATAATACTCAATTTTAAATGATCTTCTTCTTGCCCCACTTTTTTGCCGTAACCATTATCTCTTAATCCGGATGTCATAAAAACTGGTTTCATATTTTGTGGCCCGAAAGGACCTAATTGATTTAATATTCTTTGAAATTTTGGTGTGATCTCTTGTAATGATATTTCAGAATCGATCGTGATTTGTGGGATTAATAATTCTTTAGGGATTGAATTCTTTACTACTAATTCAAATTTATCTTTAAATTTTTGATAGTTTTCAGGTAAAAGTGTTAAACCTGCAGCATATTTGTGTCCTCCAAATTGTTCGATAAATTCACTACATTCTTGTAATGCATTATACACATCAAAACCTTTTACAGATCTTGCCGATGCGGCTAGCGATTCACCACTTTTTGTAAAAACCAAAGTTGGTCGATAATAGGTTTCTATTAATCTTGAAGCAACAATTCCAATAACGCCTTTGTGCCAATCTTCCTGATAAACAACGGATGTAAAATTATCTTTTTCATCATTTTTTTCAATTTGTTGTAATGCCTCGCGGGTTATTTGTTTATCGAGTTCTTTTCTATCTGAATTAAATGTTTCAATTTTAGCAGCAGCTTTTTGTGCTTTTTTAAAATTTGTTTCGGTTAGAAGTTCTACAGCATATAAACCGTGTTTTATTCTTCCGGCAGCATTGATTCGCGGTGCAATTATAAATACTACATCAGTAATATTTATTTTATCTTTTTTTATTTGATTAATAATTGCCTTAAACCCGGGTCTTGGTTTAGTGTTTATTACTTGCAAACCAAATGTAGCCAATATTCTGTTTTCACCAGTTATTGGTACAATATCGGCTGCAATTGCTGTGGCTACTAAATCTAAATAAGGTATTAAAGATTCAACTGTTTCACCTTTCTTTTCGGCCAAAGCCTGAACCAATTTAAAACCAATTCCGCAACCACACAATTCATCATAAGGATAGTTGCAATCATCTCTTTTAGGATCTAAAACTGCAATCGCATTCGGTAATTCTATACCCGGACGATGATGATCACAAATAATAAAATCAATATTCTTTTTATTGGCATAAGCTACTTTATCAATAGCTTTAATCCCACAATCCAAGGCGATAATTAATGAAAAATCATTATCAAAAGCAAAATCAATTCCTTTAAAAGATATGCCATAACCTTCATCGTATCTATCTGGTATATAATTAGCAACTTTACCGTAATCAACGTTTAAATAAGAGGAAACCAATGAAACTGCCGTCGTTCCATCTACATCGTAATCTCCATAAACCAATATATTTTCTTTCTTTTTAATGGCTTTATCAATACGTAAAACTGCTTTATCCATATCTTTCATCAAATACGGATCGTGCAGATCTTTTAGAGAAGGTCTAAAGAATTGTTTGGCCTGATCAAACGTTTCAATATTGCGTTGGACTAATATTTTAGCAAGATTCTTATCAATATTTAAATCGCTTGCTAAACTTATAATTTTTTTTGACTCGGGTAATGATTTTAAATTCCAACGCATTTTAAAATATTAATATTTTTATTCCTTTAGAATTAATATATCTACAAAAGTAAAGTTAACATATTTAACATTGTATTTTTCACAAAATAAAAACTTTTTAAAAAAAATCTTGATAAAAATGCAACTAAAAGTTTAAAAATGTATCTTTATACTAAATGATGAGGCATTGTTTAAATTTAAATGTTAAAATATGCGTTTTTTATGCATTATTTTGCATTATTTTAATTTTTCTCTATACATTAGCATTATTATTAACTTAAACAAATTTAATATTAACCCAAAATTAATCAGATTATGAGACAAAAGTATTTGTTCTCTTTATTGGTATTTTTTATTTCTGCAACCCAATTATTGTTTGCTCAACAAGCTACGATAACTGGTACTGTTACGGATAACACCGGAGCAGGATTACCTGGAGTAAATATATTGGTAAAAGGAACTAACAATGGAGCAGCAGCCGATTTTGATGGAAATTATAGTATTGAAGCCTCTCAAGGTGATGTGCTTGTTTTTTCATTTATCGGATTTGCTACACAAGAAATTACAGTTTCAGGTAATACTGTTAATGTAACTCTTATTGAAGATTCAAGCGAACTAGAAGAAGTTGTTATTACAACTGCTTTTGGTATTGGTAAGAAAGAAAAAGAGATAGGTTATGCAGTATCACAAGTAAAAACGGAAGATCTTGATCTTTCCGGCCAAACCAATGCAGTTGCTGCATTACAAGGTAGAGTTGCAGGTTTAACTGTTGCTCCTACTTCAGGTACAGCAGGTGGTAGTGTTGATATTTTGATAAGAGGGGTTTCTTCAATGAACCCTAGTCAAAATAACCAACCTTTAATTATAGTTGACGGAGTTTCAATTAACAATGATTCAAGCGGAGGTGATTTAGCACCATCAGAAGGTACAGGTTCTTCAGGGGCTACAGCTAATGCACAATTTGGACTTCAAAGTAGGGCAGGCGATATCAATCCTGACGATATTGAAACATACAATATTTTAAAAGGTACAGCTGCAACAGCTCTATATGGTATTAGAGGTGCCAATGGGGTAATTGTTATTACCACAAAAAAAGGTAAACAAGGTAAGGCTAGAATTAATTTTACTGTGGGAACTACTTTTAGTAGAGTTACAAAAGCACCTGAACAACAAAAATTATATCGTGAAGGTTATACCCAAATTCCTGAAGTATTATACACTCCTGAAACGGAAACTGGTTTTACCAAAGTAAGCACAAGTACACCATTTCATTCATGGGGTCCTTTATTTTCAGATGATGAATATATTAAACCTGATGGAACTGTAGTTGATCTGTCAAATGACCGTTTTTATGATCCATACGAACTGTTTAGAACAGGCATGAATAATACAATAAACTTTAATATTTCTGGAGCTGGCGAAAAACTTGATTACTATTTTTCTGTTGGTAATGTAGGGGCAACCGGTACTACTCCGGGAAATGAGTTTGATAAAACGTCTGTAAGATTTAACGCGGGTTATCAGGTAACAGATAAATTTAAAATTAGTTCTACAATTCAGTATACAAATTCTGTTAACAGACAACCTGCGGGTGGTGATAAATCTGTAATGAGTGCTTTGGCATATTATGCACCTACTTTTCCAATTAATGATTATTTGAACGCAGATGGTTCTCAACGAATTTTTACACCATGGATTGATAGCCCTCGTTATAATGCTGAGGTAAGTGGTTTAACACAGGATACCAATCGTTGGATTGGAAACCTCAATCTTAACTGGGCTGTAAATGAATGGATGAATGTTAATTATACTGCACAAGTAGATAATTATACTGAAATGAAAAACCGTTTTGTTGCACCTGAATTAGATTTAGGTTCTCAAGTAAATGGATCTATCGTTAATCAGGCAAAAGAATATCTTGGATTAGAATCTAATTTAATTATTACATTCTCTAAAGACTGGTCTGAAAAATTCCATAGTTCATTCCTTATTGGTAATCAAATCACTGATTTTAAAAGAGACTATCAATGGCAGAGAGGTGAAGGTTTTAATATTCCTCATTTTAATAATATGAGTAATACTGCAAACAGAGATGCAAGAAACTGGACCACGCAACAACGATTGATAGGTGTATTTGGTGAAATAAAACTTGATTATAATGATGTTCTATTCTTAACAATAGCCGGTAGAAATGACTGGGATTCTACCTTGCATTTAGATAATAATAGTTTTTTCTATCCTTCTATTAGTTTAGCTTATGATATACACAGTCTTTTTGGAGATGGTGATTTCTTTACTTTTGGTAAATTAAGGGGTTCTTATGCCGAAGTAGGAAATGGTACAACATTTGGTCAAACAGGCTTATTAGGTGAACATTTCTATCCTGCCTCAAGTTTTCCTTGGGGAAGTGCCGGAGGCTTGAGTACAGCTACTCAGGTTGGACATGCTGATCTAAAACCAGAACGTACAAAAGGTTGGGAAGTTGGAGCAGATCTACGTTTCTTTAGGAATCGTTTACGCTTTGATTATTCTTATTATTTATCAGATACTTATGATGCAATCTTTAAAGTCCCTCTTGCTTATTCAACAGGTCTTTCTAGATATACAAGAAATGCAGGCCACTACCAAACTAGAGGTCATGAATTGATGATTAGTGGCGATGTGATTAGAAATGATAAAGTTACCTGGGAATTAATATATAATTTTAGTAAAAATGAAGGTGAAGTTGTTGAGTTACCGGAAGATGTAAACAGTATGTATTTCTATGGTGACGGAGCTCCAGAAGTTTTCTTAGATCTAAAAGAAGGTGACAAAATGGGTACACTTTATGGATATAGTTGGGAATATAAAGATGGTCAACGTTTTATTGATACTGATGGTTATCCTAACTTAGAGTATGATAGTGATGGTGATGGTAATGATAATTACTCAATAGTAGGTAATGCAATGCCAGATTTTAATATGTCAGTTGGTTCAAATTTCAGATGGAACAATTTTAGTTTTAATTTCTTGGTTGAATGGCAAGAAGGAGGCGATAAATACAGCTGGGCCAGACGTACTATGATAAGAAATGGTACAAGTGCCGTTACTGAGTTAAGAAATATTGATGATTATGTATTAGAAGGTGTAATGGAAGATCCTGCTAATCCAGGTCAATATATCCAAAATACAATACCAACTGCCTACGGCTTAGATGAAAGTTACTATAGAAGCTGGAATAAATTTACTGGTGCTGCAGAAGTATATTTACAAGATGCATCATTTGTAAAATTGAGAAATATTAGTGTTTCTTATGATATTGCTGGTCATTTCTTAGATAGAGTTGGTATTAGAAACTTTACAGTTAGTGCTGGTGTATCAAATATTTTATTGTGGACAGAGTACGATGGATTTGATCCGGAAGGAAGTGCATTTAGTGCGGGAAGTAATATCTACGGATTTGCTGGAAGAAGTTTACCACTAACCGAAAATTATTCTTTTGGGGTAACCATAGGATTTTAAAAAATGATAAAGATGAAAAAATTAATTTTAAATACAATAATGATAGCATTGATAACCGTAGTTTTTACTGGTTGTGATGACTATTTAGATGTAAATACTCCTTCTGAAGCAGTAAATGTGAAGGATGTAGAAATGGCTACTTTGATGGCTCCTGTAATGCAAAAAACCGTATATGCTAATTATTATACTGAGACTGTTTTTGGTAACTACTCTCAGTATTTTGGAGGATATGGATATGCAGCTTCAGGTAAAGCGTCAAATTCTTCTACCTGGAACACCATTTATTTGAGTGTTTTACCTAATGTAAAAGTAATTAAGGAAAAAGCTGATGTAGTTGGCGCCAAGAAATACAAAGCAGTTGCTGAGATTATTGAAGCCATAAATATGGGCTTAGCTGTAGATAATTGGGATAATGTACCTTATTCTCAAGCAACTAGTCCAACTGAAACAGTTTATCCTGAATATGATTCCGGTGAACAGGTTTATAATGATATCATAGCCCTATTAGATAAAGCAATTGCAGCTTTACAAGGTGCAGATAATTCAGGTTATAGTTTAGGTTCCGAAGATTTGGTATATGGTGGTGATTTTGACAAATGGCTAAGAGCTGCCTATACTTATAAAGCTCGTTTCCAGTTGCGATTAATGAACAAAGGTTTGGCATCATCATCTGATGTTTTGGCTTCTGTGGAAAATGGATTTACTTCAAATTCTGATGATTTCAAGTTAGGAATGCCTAGCGATAAGATCAATCCATGGTATTCAGGAAATGTTTTAACAGCACAAACCGGTAATTATTATATAGGTCCTAATGATCAAATTATTAGTATGTTAAATGGTTCAACATATCCATTTGAAAGTGGTGTTGTTACAGTAGATCCTCGTTTACCTAAATTATATGTTAGATTGATTCAAGATGATTATAAAAGGCCTATTGAAGATAATGATACAACTGTTCCTTGGAGGGGTGGTATGAATGGTGGTGAAGGAGAGTCTTCTGACGGTGAACAAAGGAATACTTTCTTTAAAGATGGTGGGTTTCTTACTTCAGATGACGCCCCTTTATTTTTAATTACTTATGCCGAAGCAATGTTTATAAAAGCTGAAATGTTATTTTTAGCTGGTGGTGGTAACAAAACCAGTGTTGGCGCTTCAGCAGATGCTTATACTGCTTATATGGATGGTATTGCTGCAAATATGTCAAGGGTTGGTGCAAATGGTTCAGATTATATGGCTGATACTTCGGTAGATGTTGGTGAAGCCGGTTTAATGTTAAACCATATTATGAAAGAAAAATATATTGCAAATATTCATAATACAGAAACTTATGTAGATTTCCGACGTTATGATTTTTCTGCTGATGTTTTTAAAGGTCTTGATTTGCGTTTAGAAGGTGAAGATGATGAAATTGAGATGTTTGGTAAATGGTATCAAAGAGCCGTTTATCCTACTTCAGAAAAAACTGCTAATTCAGATGTAGAGAGTAAAAACAGACAAGAACCAGACATTCCAGTTTGGTGGGCTAATTAATAAGAATTAATTTTCTTATGTATTTTAAAACCTCAACGAAAGTTGGGGTTTTTGTATATTTTTAAATCAAAATTTTTATTTGTAAAAATTCATTTCATCCATATATTTCCAAACTTTCTGAGGCAGTAAAGGACGAATATTTTTACCTTTTGGAATCATTTTTCTAATAAACGTAGAAGAAATTTCAATGATTGGGGCATTAATTTTATGCACTTTTGGATGATTCAAAAGTGAAGGTTGTCCTTTGATCTTAGAAATTCTTGGATATACATAAATATGATAATTTTCTAAAATCACTTTATAATTTTTCCATTTATGAAATGTATGTAGATTATCTTCTCCCATTATTAAATTAAATTGATTATCAGGATATTTTTCCTGTAAATGCACCAATGTATTAACCGTATAATTAGGTTGTGGTAAACCAAATTCAATATTAGAAGGTTTTAAATTTGGATAATCTTCAGTAGCTTCCATCACCATTCGTAACCTGTGATTATCTGCCAATAACGTTTTTTTTTCTTTAAATGGATTATGGGGTGTAACCACAAACCAAACTTCGTCTAACTCAGAAAATTCAGCCATATGATTGGCAATGATCAAATGTCCAATATGAATTGGGTTAAAAGTACCAAAAAAAAGTCCGATTTTCATATCTGTTTTTTTATATAGTTTTCACTTTCTGGAAATATAAATAATATATGCTTGAAAGATACTTATAAATTTTTATCTATTAATAAATAGCATTGATCTATTAATAATGAACAATAATTGAAGAATAAGTATTTTAAAAAATCTGAACTTCCCTGATTGCTATTGACCGGTTTTTATTAATTTTTTATTATCAAAAATAGTTTAAACATGATTAACTATTAATTTAGCCCTTTTATTCACCCCCTGACTATATCCGCTACGGTTATTAGTCAGGGGGTGAATGTTTAAAAGAATATTTCTATTCATCAGTGCAAAGTGTTAAGTGAGAACTAAAAAAAACTTCGAAATTCAATAATCGTTAATCCCTTCCACGACGTCAGACAAGCTTGTTCGAAATTCAATTTTTGATAATTCATTAATAGCAATGATTTTTAATGTATAAAGTTAACACTAATTATTAAATGTTATCAATAATGAACAAGGAACAAGGAGTGAAGAATAAGGAAGTTTGTACGTCCCTGATATAGGTTGACCACTTTAAGTCAATTTATATGAAAGCAAACATTAAATTAATTAACAAACGTCGTCGTTATACCGATGATTTTAGACGATCCCTGGTATCAGATTTTGAGAGTGGAAATTATAGTGTGCCACAGTTAGAGAAACTTCATAATATTCCTAATGGAACTATTTACAATTGGATTTATAAATTTTCTATCTTTAACGAAAAAGGGATAAGGGTTGTAGAAATGAAACAAAGCAGTAGTTTAAAATTAAAGGAGTTGACTCAGAAGGTAAAAGATCTAGAGCGTATTGTGGGTCAAAAGCAAATTAAAATTGATTATTTGGAGAAGCTGATAGATATCTCCAAGGAAGAATTTGATATTGATATTAAAAAAAAGCAAGACACCCCACAATCAGCTGGTTCAG
>JAOZVI010000177.1 GCA_029938265.1 Flavobacteriaceae bacterium
TTTTACTTAAAACTACAATTTGAATACAGTACTAATATTTTCAATAATTATCATTTATTTTGGAATAATAATGACAATCTCCTATTTTACATCAAGAAATAGGAGTGATGAGTCTTTTTTTACAGGCGATAAACAATCTCCGTGGTTCTTAGTTGCATTTGGAATGGTTGGAGCTGTTCTTTCTGGAGTTACATTTGTTTCGGTCCCGGGAATGGTAGGTAACAATAACTTTTATTTTTTTCAATTTATTTTAGGTAATGTTGTTGGATATTTATTTATCACTTACATCTTAATACCTTTGTATTATAAACGGAATCTGGTATCAATTTATGGATATTTGAACGAAAGGTTCGGTTCAAAAACATATAAAACAGGATCATTTTATTTTTTATTGTCCCAATCGTTTGGCGCTGCATTACGACTTCTATTAGCAGCTAAGATATTACAATTTGCATTTTTTGATAGGCTGAATATCCCATTTTATTTAACTGTGATCATCATTATTATAATGATCTGGTTATATACAAATAAAACAGGGATCAAAACAATTGTTTGGACAGATGCCATGCAAACTTTTTTCTTAATTATGGCTGCGATTATTACGATCATTTCAATTACCACAGCATTAAATTTAAGTTTTTCAGAAGCTGTAAGGGAGGTGACAAATCATAAATATTTCAATATTTTTAATTGGGAGCATAAATCAGGAAATAATTTTTTTAAACAATTTATTTCAGGATTTTTAATTGCAATTGCCATGATGGGTCTGGATCAGAATATGATGCAAAAATCGCTCACCATTAAAAATATGAAAGATGCCCAAAAGAATACACTTACATTTAGTATGATTTTAGCAGTAACACAATTTTTGTTTTTGGGTTTGGGAATATTACTATATATATATGCTGAGACCAATAATATTTCTTTAGCAATAGGTGAAAATGGTCAATTATTAGATACTGATATTTTATTTCCGAATTTAGCGATAAATCATTTAGGTTTAGTAGTAGGTATTAGTTTTTTACTCGGAATTATTGCAGCATCATTTTCAAGTATTGATTCTGCATTAACAGCTTTAACAACATCTTTTACCTATGATTTTTTAGATATAGCTTCAAAGAACAGTAAAGAAAAACTAAAATTAAAGAATTATGTAATGTTTGGATTTTCGGTAATAATATTTGCTATTATTATGGCTTTTTCCGGAATCAGAGGCGATATAATATCAACAATCTTTAAAGTTGCCGGTTATACTTATGGACCGCTTTTGGGATTATTCTTATTTGGTATGTTTACAAAAATTCAGATAAAAGATAATTTCATTCCAATTATTGCAGTAATTGCACCAATTTTAACATATTTATTAAATTCATATTTTAAAAATGCCTTTAATTATGATTTTGGGTTTTTTAATATAGCAGTAAATGCATTGCTAACTATTTTGGGATTATTATTAATTAAAAAGAAAAATTAATTTTATTTATTATGGTATCAAAACCTACAACTGAGCAATCTTCATTTTATGATGATCTTGAAAAAATGTCAGTAAATGAGTTGCTTACAAATATCAATACTGAAGATAAAACAGTGCCTTTAGCAGTTGAAAAAGCAATTCCTCAAATTGAACCTTTGGTTGAAAAGTTAATTAAAAAATTTGAGGAAGGAGGTCGTTTGTTTTATATTGGATCAGGAACAAGTGGAAGGTTAGGCGTGCTTGATGCTTCTGAATGTCCGCCAACTTTTGGCGTACCGGATGATTGGGTTATTGGATTGATATCCGGTGGCGATATTGCTCTTAGAAAAGCAGTAGAAAATGCCGAAGATGATAAAAAACAGGCCTGGAAAGATCTAAAAGCTTATAATATCAATAAAAATGATGTTTTGATTGGTATTGCAGCATCAGGAGGAACTCCGTATGTTATTGGTGGGTTAAAAGATGCCAATAAACATGGTGTACTAACCGGATGTATCACTTGTAATTATAATACTAAGATCGCTGAGGTTGCTCAATTTCCAATAGAGGCAGTTGTTGGCTCAGAATTTGTTACCGGGAGTACCAGAATGAAATCTGGTACAGCTCAAAAACTTGTTTTAAATATGATCACTACTTCATTGATGATAAATTTGGGAAGGGTAAAAGGTAATAAGATGATCGATATGCAGTTGACCAATAAAAAATTGGTTAAAAGAGGTGTTGCAATGATTGTTAATGAATTGAAAATTGATGATAAATTGGCTAAAAAACTACTTTTAGAACACAATAGTGTAAGAATTGCTATTGATAGTTATAAAAATCAATAGTAATTTTTTTAGCCAAAAAAATATTGACAAAACAAAAAATGCCTGTATTTTACTACAGGCATTTTTAATACGGTTTTAAAAAACTGTTAAATTAAAGTTCCAAGATATCTTTCTGCATCTAATGCAGCCATACAGCCAGTTCCAGCTGCGGTAACAGCCTGTCGATATTCTTTATCCTGAACATCTCCAGCAGCAAAAACACCGGGCAAATTTGTTTTGGTTGATTTGCCTTTAGTTTGAATATAACCAACTTCGTCAGTATCTATAATATTTTTAAATATCTCGGTATTTGGTTTATGTCCAATAGCAATAAATACACCGGTTACTTTTAATTCTTGTTTCTCATTTGTAATATTGTTAAATACACGAACACCTTCAACAACTTTATCACCCAATACTTCATCTAATTCAGTATTGAACATAACTTTAATATTCTCAGTATTATCTACACGAGTTTGCATCGCTTTAGAAGCTCTCATATAATCTTTTCTTACAAGTATCGTTACTGATTTACAGATATTTGCTAAATATGTAGCTTCTTCTGCTGCTGTATCTCCTGCACCAATTACAACTACATCCTGATTTCTATAGAAAAAACCATCACAAGTTGCACAAGCGGAAACACCGCCACCTTTTAAACGTTGTTCACTTTCTAATCCTAGATATTTTGCAGTTGCACCGGTTGAAATAATTACAGTTTCAGCTTCAACTTCAACGGCTTCATCAATAGTAACTTTATGAATTCCACCAATTTCTTTGTTAAGATCAACTTTCGTAACAATACCAAATCTCACCTCAGTTCCAAATCTTTCTGCTTGATTTTTAAGATCGTCCATTAAAGCCGGACCATCAATACCTTCCGGATAACCGGGGAAATTATCAACCTCAGTTGTTGTTGTTAATTGACCTCCCATTTCTAAACCAGTATAAACAACCGGTTTTAAATCTGCTCTGGCTGCATAAATTGCTGCAGTATATCCTGCAGGTCCTGAACCTATAATTAAACATTTTATTCTTTCAATAGTATCACTCATAATTATTTGTATTTAAAATTTGAATAGCAAAATTATATAAATCTTTGTGAAAAATGTATTTTATTTATTTTTTTTAGTGATGAAGCTATAATAAAAATTAATAATTAAAAATATTCATTAAATAAACTTGTTTTGTATTTTTGCCAAGAATTTAAATTTTTTAAAAATGCAATATAAAACAGTAACAACTGAGGAAGAATTCAACGATGTGTTAAAAGATAATTTAGGTGTTTTATTTTATTTTTCTACCATAAGTTGTACTGTTGGAGAAGCATTAGAGCCTAAAGTAATTGATTTATTAGATGATGAATTTCCTAAGATTCCATTTTATTTTGTCGATATGAATGCATCACCGGAAATTTCAGCAAAAAATAATGTTTTTGTTGAACCTACGATTTTAGTTTTTTTTGATGGAAAAGAAACTTTAAGGAAAAGTCGTCTTATAAGTATACCGGATCTCTATGGAGCAATTGATAGGATTTATAAAATAGCTTTTGAATAAACTGATTTTTTATTTGTCAAAATAAGATATAGTTTTATATTTGCAGACCGAAAAATTAGTGTAAAACAGATAACCTTCGGGG
>JAOZVI010000059.1 GCA_029938265.1 Flavobacteriaceae bacterium
ACTCATCGCTCCTATTCCTTGATGTAAAATAGGAGATTGTCATTATTATTCCAAAATAAATAATTATTATTGAAAATATTAGTACTGTATTCAAATTGTAGTTTTAAGTAAGTAATATAAGCATTGCGAATATAAAAAATAATTCTAACAAAAATGCAAAATAATGCATATTAAATATAACTATAAATGCAATCACAAAAGTAACAACTCCGGTGCTACAGTAGTTTAAACAGTGTACAAGATAGGGTATATTAAATATTTTTGAAATAAAACCTGCAAATAAATGAAGTAATTAGCTACATTACTTCAATCCCTTTTTTAATGTATGGGATCAATTGAGGATCATCCGGATCCAAATCAGTAATCATTTTATGTATTTCATTCAAATCACAAACCGGATATCTTTGTGTCGTATTTAATTTATCAAAAGTACCCAAAGCTATTATAGTATTTGATGAAGCTATCATCACTCTCTTTACAAACGAAACTTCATAACCAACTTCAGTAATTCCTTCATCAATATCAATTCCACTAATACCTAAAAAACAAATATCGGCTTTGATCTTAGAAAGAACCTTAATCACATTTACGCCAACTGTTACCAGTGCTTTTTTATTTAATTTACCCCCAACAATAATAATATCAACTTTTGGATGCTCGGTCAATTGCATTGCAATTGTTAAACTGTAAGTATAAATAGTTAACTTAAGATCTTTAGGAATTAAGCGGGAAAATTCTAAATTGGTTGTTCCTCCACTTATTATTATTGTCTGTCCATCTTTTAATAAAGAAATTGCTTTTTCAGCTACTTTTGTTTTATTCTCTCTATTAAAAACCGAACTTTCATTGTAGTGATATAATTTTTGATGCGTAGATAAAGCTCCTCCATGAACTTTTAAGATCAAACCTTCATGAGATAATTGATTTAAGTCTCTTCTAATAGTATCTTCTGAAACATTCAGTTCTACTGCCAACTCATTAGATTTAACTTTATTTAATTCTCTTATTTTGTCTAAAATATAATTTTGTCTTTCTTCTTTTAACATATAAGTATAATTTAATCAAAAATAGTAAAAAAATAAAAACCTGCAAATTCTTGCAGGTTTCAATTTTTTACCAAGATTTAATTTTATGTCCTTTAAAAGCAAAAAACAGAATTACTAAATAACTGGGTATCAATATCCAATAACCATTATTTGCTGATGCTGAACTTGCCATGGCTTCTTCCATTCCGTCTGCCAAATAAGTTGTGTTAAGTTTATCTACTAATTTTCCATACAAAGGTGTAATAATTGCTCCACCCGAAATTGCCATAATTAACAAAGCTGATCCGGTTTTTGTAAATTTTCCCAAACCATCTAAAGCCAATGGCCATACAGCAGGCCATACCAATGCATTTGCAACACCCAATAGGGCAACAAAGATCACTGATGTAAATCCTGATGTATTAACTATGATCAAACTAAAAATAATACCAAGTATAGCACTAATTTTTAATGCTTTTGTCTGACTTAAATATTTTGGTATTAATACTACCCCTAATGCATAAGTAAAGACCATTGCAATTAATGTATATGTTGTAAACCATTTCGCTTTTTCTACAGGCATACCTAAAGACAAACCATAAGCTATAATCGAATCACCGGCAATTACTTCAACCCCTACATACATAAACAATGCAACTACACCTAATATTAAATGCGGAAATTGAAAAATACTTGTTTTAGCCGTAACACCTTCTTTTCCTTCCTCAATAGGTTTAGCCTCAACATGAGGTAAGGGAGCTTTATTTATCATTATAGCTAATAAAGCAAGTACTATGGCCATAACGATATAAGGCATATGAACACTGCTGGCCATCGTATCTAATAGCTGCTCTTTTTCCGGACCGGTTACTGTTTTTAGTTTTTCATTTACATCATCAATACCTGATAACAATAATGCGCCAAATATTAAAGATCCCAAAGCACCTGCAATTTTGTTGGCGATTCCCATTATTGCAATACGTTTTGCACCACTTTCCATCGGTCCTAAAATTGTAACATAAGGATTTGCTGCAGTTTGTAGTAATGTCATTCCGGTTCCTTGTATAAAAATCCCTAACAAAAATAACCAATATGTTCTTGCATTTGCGGCTGGTATAAAAACTAAAGCTCCCAGAGCCATAATGAATAAGCCTAATGACATTCCTCTTCTGTATCCTATCTTAGTTAAAATAGCTGAAGCCGGTAGTGCCATAACAACAAAAGAAATATATGATGCCGATGCTACTAAATATGATTGTGCAGCAGTTAATTCATTTATAGTTTTCATAAATGGAATTAGCGCACCATTGATCCATGTTACAAATCCAAAAATAAAAAATAAAGCTGCAATGATTAATAATGGGATTAATGTAGATGATTTTTTCATATTGTTTATTTTAATGATTTAAGACATCAAATATGCTGTTTTTTTTTCAAAATTAAACATGTCAATAAAAATAATTTGAAATTATATGAAAAAAATATAAGATCTTAGAATTAAAAAGTTTGATTATTTTCATCAATTTTTAATTGTTTTTTTTTCAATTTCTCTTCTTTTTTCAGCATCTTTTTAACTTCCTTTACACTATCTCTTTGATATTTAGTGAGCATTTTTTCTTCTTCTGTCTTTTTTAAACCAACTTTCTCTAAAAATTCTTTTGTATCTTCAAACTTCATCAAATAAGAAATCCCAACTCCTTGTGTATAACCTTCGCTGTCAACTATATCAAATTGAATTTCATTTTGACGATTATAAACTTTAGCCCATAAGGTTTCAGATTCATTTAAAGGCACTAGTAATTCTACTTCTCCTACAACATTAGTAGTTGTATTTGATCCAACAGGAACACCAACTTTACCTTTAACTATAACTTTATTTCCAATTCTTCCAGAAACTGAGATACCTAATTGATCATCAGTTTTTACATTCTCAACTTTACTTTGTGCACCAGTCTCATACGAAACTCCTACTTGTATATCTTCATTAGAACTTTTTAACACATTTGAAAGGATTGATGATGCTTGTTCTGCAAGTGTCCCTGCAATGGCAGCATTACCACTAAAATTACTATTACTATTCTCTAAATTCATAAAAGAACCTGTAGCCAATAATGAAAAGAATTGAGTCAATTTATCATCATCATTATTCAGTTTGAAATCGATCTCATTACTTACTAAAGTACTGGCATTTGGAATATCTATATCAAAATCAAATTTAGCTTCTGATAATGAACCTGTTATAAGTGTTACTAAATCAACATCAATTTTTCTTGTACTTGAAATTTCTTCAGATAATACTGCAGGGTTTGCTTTAGTATGATATACAGCTTCTAGATTTAATTCAGCTTCAAACGGACTACCATTCCATACTATTGTTCCACCTTTTCGTACTACAAAATCTTTATTAATAATATTTTTAAACTGATATTCTCCATTGTCAATTATCAATCCGCCATACATTTTAAAATTACCGTTCATATCAATATTTAAACGTAAATTTCCATCTCCGCTACCTCGCAATACACTACCTGTTTGTTTATCAATAACTACTTGTGCAACAGCATCTTTTGTTACAACTAAATTAAAATTAAGGGTTAACCCCTTTAACTCTTCAAAAATAATTTCATTATTCTTTTCTTCATCAATTTCTTCTTCATTGGGATCAACAAAATGAATCAGTTTAGATTCTCCAATGGTACTTACATAACTTAATGGAATTATAAATTCAGTACCTGGATTTGTAGCACCTTCAACAGTGATCACTAAATTATCTGTAGGGCCTAATAAAGTAGTAGAACCTTTGATTAAACCTGTTCCATAATATAAAGCATCTTCTTCATCTTCGGTATTTAAAACCAATAAATTATCTGTTGAAATTTGAAGATCCAGATCCCATTTATTAAAATTTTGATGTTTAATTGTACCTGAAATAACTCCTTCTGTATGCATTTCAGTATCTGTAATTGTTATAGGTTGAAAATCAAATGTTTGTTTATATAATAAAACTTTAGAATTTTCACCAAAGTCATAATTCACATTGAGATATGGTAGTGCTATTCCTGCATTAGACAATAATAATTCGCCATTGATATCAGGATTTTTAAGCTTTCCTGTTATTGAAGCATTTCCTGTTGTTAAACCTCTTATTTTTGTCAGAACACCTTTACCTAAAGGGCTAAATGCACTTAAATCAAACTTTTCAAGTATAATTCTTGCATCTATTGTTGGTTCTGTTTTATTGAAATCAATATTACCCGAAGTATAAAAACTTTTGAGATCATTATTTAAAAGCTGAGCTTCAAAACTATAAACTTTAATTGCTTCATCAGCTGTTGCATTTAATGAAAAATCACCGTAATAATCATCGTTTATACTAAAATAATTGACCGTAAGATCTGCATAAGGCACAGTTTTATTATCAAAACTTTTCAAATGAATTGTTCCATTAACTTTCCCATCAATATAAACACTATCAATAACCGGTGTAATTTCATTTAAATTAACATTTTCTAATTTAAGATCTATATTTCTATTGTTTTTACCATGTACCGCACCTGTCAGTTCAACTCGTTGATTTCCAGACACCATATTAATATTATCAATAGCATATGTTTTGTAATTATCATCAAATATTACTTTGTTTTGTGTATTATTAGATGGATTTATTTCCCAATTGGATTTTTTTAAACTTATTTCAGATTTTTTAATTCCAACAACAGATTGTCCATTTTCATTGATCGTATGATAAAAACTAAGATCAAATTTTTCTGATAAATCTTTTCCCCCATCAAAATCGGTTCTTATAAATAAAGTATCATTTAAAGTAACATTAACCAAATTAAAATTTGAGGCTGTATAAAATTTAGTTTCAATTTTATCAAGACTTAACAAAGTATTAAATAAAGGATTTTTATTATCAATTTGTAATTTAATATTATCTACAACATTATCATATGCTTCAATTTTAGGTGATTTTAAAAGAAGCTCAATTTCATCCTTATCAGAATCAATTTTTCCTTTAATAAAGGTATTGGATCCAACTGTCACTTCCGGTAAAAAAACTTCAATTATTTTGTTATATATATTAAAATTAAATTCTACATGTTGCCCTGAATTCACATGCTCTTTCTGATAATTTGTAAAAATACTACCTACTGAGTTTTTAACTACTTTTAGCAAGTCTTTGTAATGATAATTTCCACTAATTTTTCCTTTAACAATATCCGTAGAATTAATTGCAACTACTCTGGTTGAGTCATCATTCTTGGCAGTAATATTAAAATCTTTGAAGTAATAATTGTCATTCTGATTTGAATATGAAGCATCTTTAAATGAAATTTCACCCAACAAATTGTCAAAACTGTTACCTTTTACATCAATATCAATTATCCCCTTTAAAACTGCTTTTTCATCTTTAGTATAAAGATTTAATTTATTAAAATTTGCATAAGCCACATCGGCTGTAAAATCAAAAATTCTAATTGTTTGAGAAAGGTCGGCTAAACCAGAAAAATTCATTTTTATATTTGGATCATCCACATTAAGCTGTCCGTTAAAATGTCTGTTTTTAATAATACCGTTAATATCAATATTTGAATAAGTATATCCTTTATATTGATGTTTGGTAATATTACCTTTGATTATTGTGTTGATTGTATTTAATGTAAGCCCTTGCCCGTCAATTTCGGCGATCATAGATAATTCTCCTATCAAACTATCTTTAACAAACTCACCCAATTTAAAATCATAAAGCTCAATTTTTCCAATATAACGAGCATTATCAATATCTTCAATATTGTCTAATTCTAATTCGCTGTTAAATAAACCTAATTTTGTATTTGATTTAAGCTTAGTTTTAATACTGTTTTTATCAAGCCTTATTATTCCTGAGCTGCTAAACCTTCCAAATTTTTGCATTGAAACAGGTAAGGTTTTACCCAACAGATCAGGTAATAGATTTATCAACTGATCGTAACTTGTTGTTATTTTCTTTAGATCGGCATTTAAATAAAATTTATCCTTATCGAATGCATCCTTCATCTCAATTGTTCCTTTTAAAGAAGAGTTTCTATCGGATACTAAATCGATATCATGTAGAGTGAAGTCATTTAATGTTCCTTTAAGATGAGTTGAAAAATGGAATTCATCATTTTTACCAAATTCACTGTATAATTTTTTTAAATCAACTAAAGCAAGATCTGCTTGCTTAAAATTAGCGTCTATCAAAACTTTTTCATTAAAATCAGATAGATCATCTTTATTAAATTTAAAAACAATATCGGCAATAATTGTTGAATTTTCCGTTTGTAATGTTGAATTATAAAATTGCATTTCCGTTTCTGAATACAAAAAATCTGTATCAAATTTATCTATAGTAATGTTGTTGTTTTGAAATGCGCTTAGATTGCGGATGTTCGTATTTATTGTTGAACCTACCATATTAAAATTATCAAACAAGCCACTAATATTTTTATAAAAAATAATAGGTGTTTCCTGTTTATTATCATCAAACAAAAAATAATCTATATCATCTAATATCACTGATGAACTTGAAAGCACAAATGTGCTTGAAGTTTCTGATGAATCTTTATTAAAACTTCGAAAAAAATAAGTTAAGTTATTGGTGTCTTCATCTTTATAGGTCTTCATTTTTAAAAACCCATTTTGCAGTTTTATATCACCCAAATCAAGTTCATTACTAAAAATATTTGCATAATTTAATATAGATAAGGATAGGTTTTGTACATAAATCAATGAATCTAGATGATGATCTTTTATCAGAACATTTTTTAATTCAATATTTCTTATTGATGAAAGATCTACTTTTTCAATATTGATTTCAGTACCGTATTTTTTATTTATCGAAGTCGTAACTCTATTGGCGATATAAGTTTGGACGGATGATTGTGATAACACAATACTCAACAATACCAATACGAGTATTGTATAAATAATAATTTTAATACTTATTCTCTTAAACCTTTTGATAATAATAATTCATAGATTTGCAGGTCTAAAAATACGATTATTTGTGATAAACATTTAACATTAATGCAAAAAAATATAATTAACATATTGGCTATTGAATCATCTTGCGATGATACCGGCGCTGCTGTTTTACAAAATAATAAGGTTTTGTCTAATAATATTGCCAATCAATCTGTTCACGCTGAGTACGGAGGTGTAGTCCCTGAGTTAGCTTCAAGAGCTCACCAACAAAATATTGTTCCGGTTGTACAACAGGCTTTAAAAAATGCCGGCATAGACAAAAAAGATCTGCACGCCATAGCTTTTACAAAAGGTCCGGGCTTATTAGGTTCGCTTTTAGTTGGTACTTCATTCGCAAAATCAATGGCATTGGCACTAAATATACCTTTAATTGCAGTCAATCACATGCAGGCTCATGTTTTAGCACATTTTATTAAAGATAATGTTCATAATTTACCGCCTTTTCCTTTTCTATGTCTAACTATCAGTGGTGGACATACACAAATTTTAAAAATTACTGATTATTTTAAATTTGAAATCTTAGGTGAAACAATAGATGATGCAGTAGGTGAAGCTTTCGATAAATCGGCCAAAATATTGGGCTTACCTTATCCCGGAGGACCGCTCATTGATAAATATGCCAAACGGGGAAATCCAAATGCTTATACTTTTCCTAAACCCAAAACTAAAAATAAATTAGATTTTAGCTTTAGCGGATTAAAAACTGCTATTTTATATTTTTTACAAAAAGAACACAAAGCAGATCCTAACTTTATCAAAGAAAATCTCAATGATATTTGTGCATCGATCCAAAATACAATTGTAACAATTTTAATGGATAAATTAAAAATAGCCTCAAAACAAACCGGTATTAAACATATCGCTATTGCCGGAGGTGTTTCGGCAAATTCAGGGATCAGAACAGTATTAAAATCTTGTGAAGAAACTTTGGGCTGGAAAACTTATATTCCAAAATTTGAATATACCACTGATAACGCTGCAATGATTGGTATTGCCGCTTATTATAAATATTTGAATAATCAGTTTACAGATGAGTCTACTCAAGCCTCAGCAAGATTAAAAGTAGATGAATAAAGCTAAGTATGTAGTGCCTGGTCGGAAATAGACAAATCTTTCTAAATTGAATTATTTTTGATAAGATTTTTACTTTTTTATATGAGGTGATGCCGTAGTATCAGTCGATTGTAAAAAAGTGAAAAGATTGCAAAAAGAAACGATTTGAATTTTGGGGTATTACCGACCAGACACTATGTAGTTTATTCTATTGAACAGAACTCAACATAGCAGAACCTATTCTTTTATAAATTCCTTTCTCTAATTTTTCTCTGATCGATGAAAATGCTGTTATGGTTTCTGTTACATCTTCCAAATTATGAGCAGCAGTAGGTATTAAACGTAACAATATCATCCCTTTAGGAATCACAGGATAAACAACAATACTACAAAATACGCGGTGATTTTCACGTAGATCATGTACTAATGCCATCGCTTCAGGAATATCACCTTTTAAAAATACCGGTGTAACACAAGTATTTGTTTTACCAATATTAAATCCTTTTTCTTTTAAACCGTTTTGCAAACCTCTAACATTTTCCCAGAGTTTCTCTCTTAATTCGGGCTTAGTTCTTATCATATCCAGACGTTTTAAAGCACCTTTTACCATAGGCATTGGTAATGATTTGGCAAACATCTGCGAACGCATATTGTATTGTAAATACTGTATCACATCTTTATCAGCAGCAAAAAAACCACCAAAGCCTGCCATAGATTTGGCAAAAGTTGCAAAATATACATCAATGCCATCTTGAACTCCTTGCTCTTCACCTGCTCCGGCTCCTGTCTTGCCTAAAGTACCAAAACCATGAGCATCATCAACTAATAAACGGAAATTAAACCTTTTCTTAAAGTCAATTATTTCTTTTAATTTACCTTGCTCACCTCTCATTCCAAAAACACCCTCACTAATAACTAAGATACCTCCATTGTGCTCTTTAGCAATCTTTGTTGCCCTAACCAAGTTTTTTTCAAAACTCTCCATGTCATTGTGTTTGAAAGTAAATCGTTTGCCTTGATGTAATCTTACACCGTCAATAATACAAGCATGTGAATCCATATCATAAACAATAACATCATTTTTAGTAACCAAAGCATCAATTGAAGATACCATTCCCTGATAACCAAAGTTAACAAGATAGGCAGATTCCTTATTAACAAACTCTGCACATTCACGCTCTAATTGTTCGTGATACTTGGTATGACCACTCATCATTCTGGCTCCCATAGGATATGCCATTCCATACTCACTTGCGGCCTCAGCATCTACCTTTCTAATTTCCGGATGATTTGCTAAACCTAAATAGTCATTTATACTCCAGGTTAAAACTTTTTTACCATTAAATATCATTCTGTTCGATATAGGTCCTTCTAACTTTGGAAATACATAATATCCTTCTGCTTGTTTAGCCCATTTTCCTAATGGACCTTTATCTTTGACTATTCTTTCAAATAAATCTTTCATATAAATATTGTAGCTTTAAGAAAAATAATATTCTTTATAAAATATTTTGCAAAAATAGGAAATTTATTAACGCTATTCAAAAAGATAAACTTTAGAATTGGAGAATTTATATTGTCTATTCTTCCTGATTAACAAATATTGTGATTTTTTTTAATTACTGCTTGTAAGATATAAAAGTCTTTGTATATTTGCCGCACTTTTAAAGAAAAGAAAGCTGAAGCCAATTATAAAGATTTAAAGAAATGAAAAGAACATTCCAACCATCAAAAAGAAAAAGAAAGAATAAACACGGATTCAGAGAAAGAATGGCTAGTGTTAGTGGCAGAAAAGTTTTAGCTAGAAGAAGAGCTAAAGGCAGAAAAAAACTTTCAGTTTCTTCTGAACCAAGTCCAAAAAAATAATGAATTTTGTTTATACAGTTTACAAGGTGTTACTTTTATTAGTAACACCTTTTTTTTATATCCTAAAATAAAAACTTATTAATAAAATTTTTCAAGCTTATTACAATTAATTATTTTTACAAAAAAAATATTCAGAATGCCAAAAAATACTTCAATAAAATCGATTTTAATTATAGGTTCTGGTCCAATTGTCATAGGCCAGGCATGTGAATTTGATTACTCAGGTACTCAGGCAATTCGCTCTATTCGTGAAGAAGGAATAGAAGTTGTTCTAATCAATTCAAATCCAGCTACCATCATGACTGACCCGCAAATGGCCGATCATGTTTATTTAAAACCGCTAACTACCAAATCAATAATTGAAATATTAAAAAAACATAAAATCGATGCTGTTTTACCAACTATGGGTGGACAAACTGCACTAAATCTGTGTATTGAAGCTGATGATAAAGGTATATGGAAGGATTTTGATATAAAAATAATTGGTGTTGATATCAATGCAATTCAGATTACTGAGGATCGTGAAAAATTTAGAAATTTAATGAATTCAATTGGGATAGCTCAAGCTCCTTCTCAAACAGCAACATCATTCTTAAAAGGTAAAGAAATTGCCCAGGAATTTGGTTTTCCTCTTGTAATTCGTCCATCATTTACTTTAGGTGGTACCGGTGCCTCAATAGTTTATGAAAAAGAAGATTTTGATAAATTATTACAACGCGGATTAGAAGCTTCACCAATACATGAAGTACTGATAGATAAAGCTTTATTGGGATGGAAAGAGTTTGAATTGGAACTTCTAAGAGACAAAAATGACAATGTTGTAATAATCTGTACGATTGAAAATATGGATCCAATGGGTATCCACACAGGTGATTCAATAACTGTTGCCCCTGCCATGACCTTAAGTGATACAGCTTATCAAAGAATGCGTGACATGGCAATAAAGATGATGCGTTCAATTGGTGACTTTGCCGGTGGTTGTAACGTGCAATTTGCTATGAGTCCTGATGAAAAAGAAGACTTAATAGCCATTGAAATAAACCCACGTGTATCTCGTTCATCAGCACTTGCCTCTAAAGCAACAGGATACCCTATTGCAAAGATAGCTTCAAAATTAGCGATTGGTTATCATTTAGATGAACTTGAAAATCAAATCACTAAAAATACATCTGCATTATTTGAACCAACATTAGATTATGTAATTGTTAAGATCCCACGTTGGAATTTTGATAAATTCGAGGGTTCCGAAAGAACTATTGGATTACAGATGAAATCGGTTGGTGAAGTTATGGGAATTGGAAGATCTTTTCAAGAGGCATTACACAAAGCAACACAATCTCTGGAAATTAGCAGAAATGGCTTAGGCGCTGATGGGAAGGGTTTTAAAAACTACGATACAATTATTCAAAAATTACAATACCCTAGTTGGGATAGAGTTTTTGTTATTTATGATGCCATTCAAATTGGAATTCCTCTTTCAAGAATTCATGAGATAACAAAAATTGATATGTGGTTTTTAAAACAATATGAAGAATTATACGCTTTTGAAAAAGTAATTTCTTCTTATGAAAATCTGGAATCATTACCACGAGAGTTATTATTAGATGCTAAACAAAAGGGCTTTGCCGACAGGCAGATAGCGCATATGTTAGGTTGCTGGGAAAGCGAAGTTTACAAAAAAAGAGAAGCTGAAAACATCCATAGAGTATATAAACTAGTAGATACTTGTGCCGCAGAATTCAAAGCTGAAACACCATATTACTACTCAACATTTGAAAGTAATATGAATGTCAATGGTAAATGCTTTGCTGAGAATGAAAGTGTAAAGACCAAAAAGAAAAAAATTATTGTTTTGGGCTCTGGCCCTAATAGAATTGGGCAGGGAATTGAATTTGATTATTGCTGCGTTCACGGTGTATTATCTGCCAGAGAATGTGGTTATGAAACAATCATGATCAATTGTAATCCCGAAACGGTTTCTACAGATTTTGATATTTCTGACAAATTATATTTTGAACCTGTTTTTTGGGAACATATATATGATATCATCCGTCATGAAAAACCTGAAGGTGTTATCGTACAATTAGGAGGGCAAACAGCTTTAAAATTAGCAGAAAAGTTAGATAAATATGGTATTAAAATTATTGGAACAAGTTTTGAAGCATTAGATCTTGCCGAAGACAGAGGTCGATTTTCAAAATTGCTAGAAGAACTAGGGATACCTTTTCCTGAATTCGGAACTGCAACTACTGCAGAAGAAGCTGATAAAATTGCTGATCAATTAAATTTCCCAATCCTTGTTAGACCCAGCTATGTGCTTGGAGGTCAGGGAATGAAAATTGTTATCAATAAAGAAGAATTAGAAGAACATGTTATTGATATTCTTAGAAAAATTCCTAATAATGTATTATTGTTAGACCATTATTTAGACGGTGCCATTGAGGCTGAAGCTGATGCTATTTGTGATGGTGAAAATGTATATATTATTGGAATAATGGAACATATTGAACCATGCGGTGTTCATTCTGGTGACTCCAACGCAACACTACCTCCCTTTAATTTAGGTGAATTTGTTATGCAACAAATCAAAGATCATACTAAAAAAATTGCTTTAGCCCTAAAAACTGTCGGATTGATCAATATTCAATTTGCCATTAAAGATGATATTGTTTACATCATCGAAGCAAATCCAAGAGCATCCAGAACTGTACCATTTATTTCTAAAGCATATAATGAACCTTATGTTAATTACGCAACTAAGATCATGTTGGGAGAAAAGAAAGTAACCGATTTTGATTTTAAACCAAAATTAAATGGATTTGCTATTAAACAACCGGTATTTTCGTTTGATAAATTCCCTAATGTAGATAAAAATTTAGGTCCTGAAATGAAATCAACGGGAGAAAGCATCTTGTTTATTGATAGTTTAAAAGATGATCAGTTTTACGAATTGTATTCCAGAAGAAAAATGTATTTAAGTAAATAATGCAAACCAAGAGTTGAAAAAATATATATTAATTTGAAAACTTTCCAAAAACAAATCAAGTTACCTCCCTATAAGCGTGGATTTCACTTAATTACTAATTTAGTTTTAAAAAGTATTCCTGAAATCAAGGAAATAAAAATTGGATTTGCGCATATTTTTATAAAACATACTTCGGCAAGTTTAACGATCAATGAAAATGCCGACCCTACAGTAGGTCATGATCTTGAGAACTATTTGAATAAAATAGTACCCGAAAATGAACCCTATTTCAAACATAATTATGAAGGTGCTGATGATATGCCCGCACATATCAAAAATTCGATTTTAGGTAGCTCAATTCAAATCCCCATCACTAATGGAACATTCAATTTAGGTATCTGGCAAGGTATTTTTCTCAATGAACATCGAAATCATGGTGGTTCAAGATCTTTGGTGATCACTGTATTTGGAATTTAAGTTTTAATTTCAATTTTCTTCTACGTTATTAATAACCTGAGTTCGATTATCGAACTCAGGTTAATAAATGCATTATTCATAATTCAAACAAATATTTGATACTTTTTAATGAAATATTCCTAA
>JAOZVI010000178.1:0-1655 GCA_029938265.1 Flavobacteriaceae bacterium
TCCGGATATTGTTACTCGTCTGGCGGACTTTGTTGTTCTGCTGCATCAGGGACGTCAGCCCCTGATGGGGAGATCGGATGATATGCTTGTACCGGATAAACTCTCGGAACTTTACGGGGTTAAGGTTTCCATAATTGAAGCTGAAAACCGCAGAATTATTCTCTGGGGAAACTAGAACTATGGAGTTTCTTCCACAGAACGGCAGAATAAATAATATCAAATACTGCTCCTCCAAATAAAACGGATATCGGAATCCAGAATCCCCGGGATCCGTGCAGAAAGATACCGCTGATGACAAACGATATTCCTGCAGCTACCATAAGATACCCGCCAATCCTATGTGTCTTTTTCCAGATTACAGGGTCTGACAATGTCCAGGGAGTTTTAATTCCTGTAAACCAGTTTGGGCGGATTCTAGTGATAAAATTACCAATTACAACGAGCGTTATCCCCATGAAAACTTTGATGAATACTATAATATTGAGGCTGCTATTCATTGAGACAATAACGGTAATCCAGGAGAGAAAGACCATTAAGGCGACCATAATCCCCCGGAGAACTCTGTATGATTTTCCAAAACGCTTATAGTTAGCTCTGCCCGGGTCGATAAGCGGAAGCCAGGTCATCAAAACCCAGATTAACGATCCCAAGGTTCCCAGCCATATCATATTGTTTCTATCTCCCCAGCGGTCCACCTGCCCGTTTATCGACCAGTGCATGGGGATCTGTGAAGGAAGTTTTGAAATAAGGAGTACAATAATACCCTAACTTGCCAATGAAAGCATTAATAGCCAATAATCTTTTATCATCAGTTTGCCTTATCCTTGTTTAATGAATATATCAAGGCGATAACTTCCTGGAAAACAGTTGTATTTAACGAGTAAATAATACTCTGTCCATGGCGCTCAGCAAGAATCAGATCCGCTGTCTTGAGAATTGTCAGGTGATGGCTTATTGAGGGCTTACTGATATTAAAAACAGAGGATATCTCTCCGGCACTCAGATCCTTATCTTTGAGTAGTTCCAGAATTTTACGCCTGCTGGGATCGTCCAGGGCCTTGAATACGGCATGAAATATCAAGCGGCAAAGCAAATAAAATCCTATTTGATTTTACCCTTTAAAAAATCTGAATACTGCCTGTCTGTTTTCAGAATATGATTTGTTACCCAATCCTGCAGGAAGTCCAGAACCTCATTGGTTAATACCGCCTGATCGGTTTCAAGGCCGGCAAGAAGTTCCCGTGCTTTTTTCAGCAGTGATTGATGCTGAACAATGTGCTGCTCCATTTTTGGATATCTGTATTCAGCAAATACTTTTTCTTCAGCAGAGAAATGATAATCTGTGTAATCAATCAGTTCTTCCAGTGTCGTCTTGAGTACCGATTGACCTTCACCTGATTCCATATTTACAAAGAGTTTATTAATCAGGCTTATCAGAATACGATGGTGTTCATCGTATGTTTCAATACCGACACTGAGGCTGGGAGTCCATTTTATAAAATCATCGAAGCCGATGGTTGTCAGAATCTGAACAATCTGTTTGGATTCATCCAGAAGTTTTTCATAGAGAACGCCTGCTTCAATACGATCGTTCTTTTCGACGTAATCGAATAAATCCCGGACTGTTTTATGAAGCATCTTATGAGTTTTTTTCA
>JAOZVI010000178.1:1665-3858 GCA_029938265.1 Flavobacteriaceae bacterium
TCTTTATCTGTAACTTCTGTTTCCCCATGAGTTTGCAACCAGATACCGAGTTGACAGCTGTTATCATCTACCAGATTCACATCTTCAGCTGAAATCATTCCATCCATAACAGCTCTTGATGTAGCAACCCAGTTGATATGGGCCAGGATGATACTGGATATATTAATACGGTTTTGAGTTGTATCACTGGTTTTATGAGATGCCTTCATCAGGTTATTTCCAAGATTTTCCAGAGATCTATTGGACTTTAAATAAGACTCAGAAATCTTGGTGGAAAGGAGGTTTATTCCTCTAACCTTTTCAGTGATATGGGCCAATGACGAATCCAGTTTGTCTGCAATATCGAGGGATGATTTCAGTATTTTCCCTATTTCCTGAGATCCTACACTCATTTCCTCCATACTCAGAGCAGTTCTTTCGGATTTTCTTTGAGTGAAACAGTGGATTGGACGACACTTCCTGAGCGCCCTGATATTTCGGAAGTTAAACGATTTATATCCTTGAATGAGTTTGTTACTGAGTTGACACCCTTATCAATCTCAATAAAAGCTTCGCCGCTGGTTTTGCTCAAACTGCTGGCTTCTTTTATCTGAACCATTAATTCTCCCAATGTACTTGATATGGATTTTGCATTCTCAGAGGTGGATGTGGCCAGGTTTCTGATTTCCTCGGCAACAACCGCAAAGCCTTTTCCTGCATCTCCGGCATGAGCCGCTTCAATTGCCGCATTCATAGCCAGGAGATTCGTTTTAGATGCAATACTGTTGATAACTGATATAAGAGAGGACACATCATCAACTTTCTCGTTTACATTGTGAATTACCCTATCGGTTTCAGATATTTTACTGTTTCCCTCCTTGGTAACCCGAACAAGGTTGTCAGTTTCTAAAAGGCGTTCAGATGCTATCGTCATAACATTCTCCAATGCTGCATCTATCTCTGACATTGCATCACTGGTAATCTCGATGGCATTCAGCTGCTCCAGAACCTGCTTGTTCAAGGACTCAATGGATGCCATTATCTCTTCAACAGCAGCAGATCCTTCTGTTACATCTTCCCGAAGTTTGCTTTCAATAATCTGGTTTTTCTCAGTGTGACTACTGATATCCGCGGTAAAAATCAGTGATTTCTGGATATTTCGAGATAATCTGGTGCTGGCTCTTTCATTGGCTGCCAGGTCTTCATGCAGTATTTCCATTACAGAATTGAATTGAATCAGAGCTGACTTTACCGCAGTTACTGCGATGTCCCGGGTATCTCCTACAACATGATGAGCACCGTTTTCCATCAGCGCTGAGATTTGAAACAGGCGGTGTTTTTTTGAAGTTCTGTAATAGATAACCAGGATTACAAGAACTATGGATTCAATAAACAAGACTATTCCGAGAATAACTGCCAGGGTCATATACAGCTTCCTGTGTAATACAAGTGTCGGGTATTGCCGTAAAATAAAAAAGGCCGTCTGTAATAAAACAGACGGACTGATGTTTTAAGAATAGATAACAGGATGTCTCTATGCTTCAGCCTTTTTCTGTGTGAGCAGTGATACCACAATAATTGTGATAAAGCTCAATGGTATTGATATTATTCCCGGATTATCAAAGGGAATCGGAGCATTGGAGGCATCAAGTCCGTAGCGCTCAAACATACTTGGTGAGAGCAGTATCAAGGTAAGCGCGGAAATTGCACCAACAAGAATAGAGTATGTGATTCCTTTGGCCGTTGTTTTCTTCCAGAACAGCATCATCATGATAGAAGGCAGATTTGCAGAGGCTGCTACGGCGAAAGCCCACCCGACCAGAAAGGAGACATTCATCCCTTTGAAGAGTATCCCCAGAAGTATGGCCACAGCACCGACAATTACTGCAGTAATTTTTGCCGCTTTTACTTTTCCTTTATCCGTGAAATTCACTTCGGCAAACTTATCCATCAGGTCGTGAGCAACGGCTCCTGAGGAGGCAACGATTAAACCGCTGACAGTACCGAGTACAGTTGCAAAAGCAATGGCGGAAATGATTGCAAAAAGAAATGTTCCGAAACTTTTAGCCAGGAGAGGAGCCGCCATATTGCTTGACTCAACATCAAGAACGCCGCTTGTGGCAGCACCCAGTCCCATATAAAGGGTGAGGATATAGAAGAAACCAATGGCGGCAATTGCCACAATGGTTGAACGTCTTGCATCCCGGGGGCTGG
>JAOZVI010000060.1 GCA_029938265.1 Flavobacteriaceae bacterium
AATTAAGCATAAGATCAATGAAAATTATCATCATAAACGGTCCAAATCTAAATCTTTTAGGAAAAAGAGAGCCTGGAATATACGGGAATTTAACTTTTGAAGAGTTTTTTAAAGAATTACAACAGAAATATTCCAATATTGAATTGCAATATTTTCAATCAAATATTGAAGGAGATCTTATTGATAAAATTCAGGAAACAGGCTTTACTTTTGATGGGATTATTTTGAATGCCGCTGCTTATACGCATACTTCGGTAGGAATTGGAGATGCCATTAAAGCAATTCAAACACCTGTTATTGAAGTACATATTTCAAATGTTTATCAAAGAGAATCTTTTAGGCATCAATCTTTTATTTCTCCAAATGCTAAAGGTATTATTGTTGGATTCGGCCTACAAAGTTATGAGTTGGCATTACTTTCTTTTATAAAAAAGAATAGTTTATAATTTTTTGAAATTACTAAGATTTATCATCTTTATTCTGAGTTTCATTCTTTATTTTTACGTTTTATAAAATTTAAAGATATGATATTAGTAGCTGATAGTGGTTCAACCAAGACAAATTGGATTGCCTTGGATGAAAATGGTAAAACTTTTTTCAAAACTGATACAAAAGGATTAAATCCTGCTGTGTTTCCAAAAAAGACCTTATACAATAGAGTTGTTAAAAAGAAAGAGCTTAACGATATTAAAAAGAAAGTTGACAAGATCTTCTTTTACGGAGCAGGTTGTGGTACTCAGACAGCAAGGAATTATTTACTAGAGGTTTTTGAAGATATTTTTAGTAATGCAGATATAGAGATCTACGAAGATACAATTGCCGCTGTTAAATCATTACAAACAACTGAGCCCGGTATCGTTTGTATTTTAGGTACAGGCTCTAATTGTAGTTATTTTGACGGAAAAAAGACTCATCAAAAAGTAATTTCGTTAGGTTATATCATTATGGATGATGCTAGTGGTAATCAATATGGCAGACAATTGTTACGTGATTATTATTTCCATAAAATGCCAAAAGATCTGGCAGAAAAATTTGAAAAATCTTACGATCTAAGTCCTGATATTATAAAAGAACACTTATACAAAGAAGAAAATCCCAATACTTATTTAGCACAATTTGGAAGGTTTTTGGTAGAGAATAAGAAAAATGATTACGCACAGAAAGTTATTAAAACAGGTTTGAGAACATTTGTTGAAAATCAAATCTTACAATTTGAAGAAAGTGCCAATATTCCAATTTATTTTGTAGGATCTATCGCGCATTTTTTAAAAGATGAAATTGAAGAAGTTTTGGATGAATACAATTTAAAATTAGGAAAAATTGTACGCCATCCTATTGTTACTTTAGCTAAATATCATTCTGAAAATATTTAATTATGGAGATAGCCATTATTGCCCACGATGGAAAAAAAGCTGAAATGGTTCAGTTTTTGATGGATAATAAAGAAGTATTGCAATCAAAAAATATAAACTTGATCGCTACCGGCACTACTGGTTCAAAAGCTATTAAAGCAGGGTTTAAAATTGAACAAATGTTATCTGGACCCTATGGTGGTGATGCGCAAATTGCTGCAAGAGTAGCTGAAGGTAAGACAAAAATTGTTTTATTTTTTAGAGATCCGTTGGAAAAACATCCCCATGAACCAGATATCTTTATGTTAATGCGTTTGTGTGATGTTTATGATGTGCCTTTAGCAACTAATCCGGCAACAGCTCAGCTTATTCTGAAGAGTATTTGAATTAAACGCTTTTAATTACCGTTGTTACAATTCCCCAGATGATAAAGTCATTTTCTGATGTAACTTTAATTGGTTTATAATTTTTATTTTCGGCTATTAGCCAAATGATATCTCGTGCAATTTTTATTCGTTTTACAGTAAATTCACCATCGATAAAACAAACAGCAATTTTACTGTCGGTTGGTTCTAAGCTTTTATCGATTATCAAAAGATCACCATCACTTAATCCGGCATCAACCATAGAATCACCTTTAACTCTTCCGTAAAAAGTGGCTGATGGGTTCTGAATAAGCTCTTTGTTTAGATCGATTGAGAGGTCTAAAAAGTCATCAGCCGGACTGGGAAAACCTGCACTTATACCATTTTCTACAATAGGAAGATCCAATTTTGAACTAGTTTCAGCCGAATAAAATTCGATAGTTTTTGTTTTATGTAAATTGATTAATTTCAATATTAAAAATTATTTAAGCAAATTTACATTATTAGTGATGATTATTAAAAATGATTTCAGAATTTCTACTATCTTTAAGACAATTATATATTCACTTATAATACGAATTAAAAATAATAATAATGTCAAAATCTTATCTAATTTTCTTATTGATCAATATTTATTTTTTAAATGCTCAAAATCCTTTAATTAATGATCCTTCACTGAATTATGATGGTAGCAGAATAGCTTTTAATTATCAAGGAGATATTTGGATCGCAAATGCAAACGGGACTAATATTAAAAGATTAACAGTTCATGAAGCCTATGATGCTTATCCTTTGTGGAGCACTGACGGTAAATCTATTGCATTTCAAAGTAATCGTTATGGTAATAATGATATTTTTGTCATTCCCGTAGAAGGGGGCTTATCAAAACGGTTAACCTATGCATCTTCTGATGATAAACTTACAGATTTTACTAAAAATGGAGAGATCCTATTTAATACAAAACGTAATTTTAATCAAATAGAATGGGAGCCTGAAATCCAAACTGTTAATGTTAAAGGAGGTACTCCATATCTTAAGTTAAAAGCATTTGGATATGACGCTACTTTATCACCTGATAAAAATAATATCACTTTTGTTAAGGGGCCTTGTAGAATACAGCGTGAAGAATACAAAGGACCAGCAAATAAAGATATTTGGTTGTATAATATTGAAAGAGATAAATATCAACAATTAACCACTTTTAGTGGTAATGATTTTTATCCAAAATGGGCAGATGATCAATCTATTTATTATCAATCAGCAAAAGATGGAAAATATAATGTGTATAAAATGAAGATCTCTGATAATGGATTAAAAATCGGTAATGAAGAACAGGTTACGGATTTTAAAGACATGGGTATATTTTCATTTAATATTAGTAAAAATGGTAAAAAGGTAGTTCTGGTAAAGGGAGATCAATTATTTATTGTAGATACAGGTACAAAATCCAAAACAAAAGTGTCATTAAATTTACATTCTGATTATAGATTTGATCCCGTTGTTCACAAAACCTATTCCGGAGATATAGAAGAAATCGAACCATCACCGGATTCTAAATATAGTGTATTTGTAATAAGAGGTGATATTTTTATTACTGAAAATAATAAAGATAAAAGTAAAACAGTTAATGTAACACATTCATCTGCAAGAGATAAGATGGCTGTATGGTTGTCAAATGAAGCACTTGTTTTTGTTTCTGACAGAGACGGACAGAATGATTTATATTTATTAAGATCGGCGGATCCAAACGAAAAGAATTTGTTTAAAACATTAAAACGAAAAGTAGAAAGGATAACAAAAACAAAAGAAGACGAAAGTAATCCGGTTGTTGCCCCAAATGGTAAACAGATAGTTTTTAACAGGGGTCGTGGACAATTAATTGTGGCAAACCTTTCTTCAACAGGGATGTTAAGCAGTGAGAAAATTCTTTTGGATGGATGGGATACTGCTTCAGGTGTAAGCTGGTCGCCAGATTCTAAATGGCTTGCCTATAATTTCAGCGATTTAGATTTTAATGAAGAGGTGTATATTCAAAGAGCAGATAATTCACAAAAACCAATCAATGTTTCGATGCATCCTAAACAGGATCAAAATCCAATTTGGAGTCCTGATGGTTCAAAATTGGCATTTTCTTCCATTAGGAATAATAATGATTATGATGTTTGGTTTGTTTGGTTAAAACTGGAGGATTGGCAAAAAACTAAAGAAGATTGGGATGAAGTAGATGATTCTAAAACAGATGATAAGGGAAAAGATAAAAAAGATGATAAAGAAAAAGATAAGGTAAAATCAGTTTCGCCTGTCGTTATTGATATAGATCAAATGCATAGAAGGCAAGTGCAGGTTACTTCATTTACTGGTGGCGAGTTTGCCGAAGGTTTTTCAAAAGATGGCAAAACTATTTTTTATGCAACTGGAGGTGGTGGAAGAGGAGATTCAAAAACCGAATCAGATCTGTATAAAATTAAATGGGATGGAAAAGATAAAAAGGCTTTGACAACAGGTGATGGCAAGCCCCGGAATATTGAAATAGATAGGGATAAAAAATATATATTTTATACTGCTAAAGGTGGTAAATTAAATCGAATAAAGTTAAAGGATAGTAAAAATGAATCTTTACCTGTTAAAGCATATATGGATATTGATTATTTAAAAGAAACCAATCAAATATTTGATGAGGCATGGAATGCAATCAATGATGGTTTTTACGATCCTGATTTTCATGGCCATAACTGGAATGACTTAAAGGAAATATACAAGCCATTAGCAATGAAAGCTTCTACCAGAACCGATTTTCAAAATATCTTTAATTGGATGTTAGGTCATGTCAATGCAAGTCATATGGGATTAAGAGGAGGTGAAAATAGAAGCGATCTACAAAAGAATAAAACAGGCTTATTGGGATTAACTTTGATGCCTGAAAAATCAGGAAATATGAAAGTTGAATACGTTACTAAAGATATGCCTGCTGATCGCAATGTAAGTAAATTAAAACCGGGTGATGTTATAACAGCTGTAAATGGTACCGCTCTCGCTGAAACGACAAATTTTTATAGTTTACTAAATAATTTGAGTAATGAGAAGATCTATTTAAATGTTACCAGCCCAAAAGGTGTTAAAAGGGAAGTCGTGATCAGACCAAAATCTTCCAATAGAGCTGAAAAATATCAGGCCTGGGTTGATGAGAAGAAAAGATTGACTGATGTCTATTCAAATGGTAAATTAGGATACATCCATATTCAGGGGATGAACTGGACAAGCTTTGAGGTGTTTGAACGTGAATTAACGGCTGCCGGTATAGGTAAAGAAGGAATTATTATTGATGTTCGTTTTAATGGAGGAGGATGGACAACAGATTATTTAATGGCAGTACTCAACGTTGACCAGCATGCTTATACAATTCCGCGTGGAGCATCACAAGATTTAAAAAAGGATCATTTAAAATTTAAAGAACATTATCCTTACAGTGAAAGATTACCATTATCATCATGGACAAAACCGTCAGCAGCGATATGTAATGAAAGTAGTTACTCAAATGCAGAAATATTTTCGCATGCTTATAAAAATATAGGCATCGGACCTTTGATTGGCGTTCAAACTTTTGGCGCTGTAATCTCAACAGGAGGTAAGGGGTTAATCGATGGTTCTTATGTGCGAATGCCTTTTAGAGGGTGGTATGTAAAAGCTACTGAAACTAATATGGAATTTAACGGAGCCATACCTGATTTTATCGTTAAAAACAATCCTGATAGTAAGTCAAAAGGCGATGACAGACAATTGAAAAAGGCAGTTGAACAACTTTTATTAAAAATAAAGTAATTTATTTTAATATTAAATTATAACTTTATATTAAAACTTATAATAAATTGATAATCAATTTTATAATATACTACTATAGATAAACCTTATAGTAAGAAATTTGATGGTTTTTGACTTTTTTTATAGATAGAAAGTATTAATAACACATTATCACATTGAAAAAACATTCTTAAACAGATATACCAAATTTGACTAGATCTTCTTTGAGTTGATATGCCGATTTAAAATGAATTCCGTTGATCCCAAACTTTTCAGCAGCTTGAACATTTTGTAAATTATCGTCAATAAAAATACTTTGTTTAGGATTTATTTGATAACGATCTAAAAGGATCTTATATATTTTTGGATTAGGTTTTATGATCTTTTCTTCACCTGAAACAATTATTCCTTCAAAGTGCTGTAAAAAATCATATCGTTGTAATGCAACCGGAAAAGATTCTGCACTCCAATTGGTCAATGCATATAGCCGTTGTGTATTCGCTTTTTTAAGCTGATCTAATAAAGTAACTGTTTCTGTAATAGTTCCACCTAGCATATCTTCCCATCTGTCATAAAAGATTCTGATCCATTCTTCATATTCGGGATATTGATCTGCTAAAAGTTGTGTTGCATCTTGAAAAGATCTACCGGCATCTTGAGCAACATTCCATTTATGGGTGCAAATAGTATTTAAAAACCAATCTACTTTTTTTTGATCACCGTTAAAGACTTTTAGGTAAACATATTCAGGGTTCCAATCGATCAAAACACCTCCCAGATCAAAAACAATAGTATCAATTTTATTATTCATGTTTGCTCTTATAAGTCATTATCATTGGTTTTGGTATTTTTCCCCATTAAAAATGCTTTGATAAAACCATCTAAATCACCATCCATTACAGCTTCAACATTGGCAGTTTCGTAATTGGAGCGTACATCTTTAACTAATTTGTATGGGTGCATTACATAATTCCTAATTTGAGATCCAAAGTCAATTTTCATTTTTCCAGCTTCAATTGAATCTCTTTTTTCGCGTTGCTTTTGTAATTCAATTTCATAGAGTTGGGATTTAAGCATTTGCATTGCTTTTTCTCTATTTTCAAGTTGCGAACGAGTTTCTGAATTTGCAATCATAATTCCGGAAGGTTTGTGGCGTAAAATGGCTTTGGTTTCTACTTTGTTTACATTTTGACCTCCGGCACCTCCTGATCTGGCAAAATCCCAGGTAATATCAGCAGGATTGATTTCAATTTCAATAGTGTCATCAGCCAAAGGATAAACATAAACCGATGCAAAACTGGTATGTCTTTTAGCATTGCTGTCAAAAGGTGATATTCTCACAAGTCGGTGCACACCATTTTCTCCTTTTAAATATCCAAAAGCATATTCTCCATCAATTTCTAGCGTAACGGTTTTTATTCCTGCAACATCACCTTCCTGATAATTTAGCTCTTTTACTTTAAAGCCTTGTTTTTCGCTCCACATCATATACATTCGCATTAACATAAATGCCCAATCGCAACTTTCAGTACCTCCTGCACCCGCTGTGATCTGTAAAACTGCACTTAAGTTATCACCTTCATCTGAAAGCATATTCTTAAACTCAAGTGATTCAAGTAATTTGAGCGTTTTATCGTATTGCTGCATAACTTCATCTTCACTGGCTTCATCTTCTTTGTAAAAATCATATAAAACATTTAGGTCTTCACAATCTGATCTAACCTGATTATAATCTTCAACCCATTTCTTTTTGCCTCTAAGTGTTTTCATTAAGATCTCAGCATCTTTGGGTTTGTTCCAAAAATTAGGATCTGAAGCTTTTTCTTCATCATTAGAAATTTCAATAAGTTTTTTATCAATGTCTAAGTAACCTTTTAATTGATCTACACTATCTATAATTTTTTTAATCTGTTCGTATGTAATCATATCACAAAAATAAACTAAAAAATAAGATTAGATATTTTTATATGGATTCAATTTGTCAGACTTATTTTATATTTTTATACCAAATAATTTTACAATGAAAAAATTTATAGTTTTATTCCTAACCATATTTATTTTTCTTAACAGTTTTTCGCAACAAACAGCTGATTTTGAAACGCCAAAATTAACAATAAAAGAAGCTAATAGATTGTCAAAACTGCCGCTGACTTGCATGAATACTGAATATCCTAATAAATTGGGACAAACATTGGGCAGTAGCGAAGATCTAAAAGCTCCAAAAGTTTTACACCCTGCTTTTTATGGTTGTTTTGACTGGCATTCTTCCGTTCACGGGCATTGGTCGTTGGTTAGTTTGTTGAAGCAATATCCTGATATTGAGAATTCTGTTCAAATTCGAGAAAAATTATCAAATAATATATCGAAAGAAAATATAGCTGATGAAGTAGAATATTTTAAGGGAAAACACAATAAAATCTATGAACGGACTTATGGTTGGGCCTGGTTATTAAAATTATCAGAAGAACTATATTCATGGAATGATCCTTTGGCTAGAGAATTAGAAAGTAATTTACAACCTTTAACAGATCTGATTGTTGAAAGATATATTGAGTTTTTGCCAAAGTTAAATTATCCAATTAGGGTGGGAGAGCACCCAAATACAGCATTTGGATTAACTTTTGCATGGGATTATGCCCATACAGTAAAAAATGAAAAACTGAAAATAGCAATTGAACAAAGAGCTAAAGATTTTTATCTAAATGATGTTTCTTGTCCGATTTCATGGGAGCCGGGAGGTTATGACTTTTTATCACCTTGTTTAGAAGAAGCTGCAATTATGTTGAGAGTACTACCGCATGAAAACTATAAAAAATGGCTTTCATTATTTTTACCTGAGCTTATAGATAAAGATTACCAACTAACCCCAGGAATTGTTTCCGATAGAACTGACGGAAAATTAGTTCATTTAGATGGTGTTAATTTTAGTCGTGCCTGGTGTTTAAATGAAATTGCAAATAAATATGAAGAATACACTCATTTAAAACGTATTGCTGATGAACATATTAAATATTCGTTGCCGAGTATAGTTGATGATAATTATGAAGGTGGCCATTGGCTAGGATCATTTGCGATTTACGCTTTAAATTCAGTAAAATAATAATGAAGAATTGGTTTAAAAACATCGGACCGGCAACATTGGTCACTGCTGCTTTTATTGGTCCGGGTACTGTAACTCTCTGTACGATTGCGGGCGTTAATTTTGGATATAATTTGCTTTGGGCAATGTTATTTTCAATTATTGCAACTATTATTTTACAGGAAATGTCGGCTAGAATTGGTATTGTTTCTCAAAAGGGATTGGCAGAAATATTGAGAAGTGAAATTAGCAATCCTTTTTTAAGGATAATATCTTCTGTATTGGTAATTTCTGCAATTGTTATTGGAAATGCCGCTTATGAAGCAGGAAATATTAGTGGAGGTGTTTTGGGTCTTGCCTCAATATTACCTGAAACAACTATAAATTTTGGAAGTTATTCATTAAATTATTTAAGTATAATTGTCGGTTTTATCGCGTTTATTTTACTTTATATCGGTAATTATAAGGTACTTGAGCGTAGTTTAATAGTTCTGGTTATTTTAATGAGTCTATCTTTTTTAACTACTGCAATTATCACCAAACCAGATTTTTTAGCAATTATCAAAGGAGTCTTTATACCAAAATTTTCTGAAGACAGCTTACTTACAATTATTGGATTGATCGGTACTACCATCGTTCCGTATAATTTATTTTTACATGCATCATTGGTTAAAGAAAAATGGCATAATATTGAAGATTTACAATTTGCAAGAAAAGATACTTTTATAGCTGTTTTGATTGGAGGGATTGTTTCAATGGCAATAATTATATCAGCAGCAGCTTCAAATTTGACTTCGGTTAATAATGCAATTGATCTGGCAGAAGGTTTGGTACCGCTATATGGCGAATTTGCCAAATATTTTTTGGCAATTGGATTATTTGCAGCCGGAATTACTTCAGCAATAACTGCCCCATTAGCAGCGGCTTATGTCACTAAAGGTATATTAGGTTGGAAAGGCGGATTGAGATCTACAAAATTTAAAGCAGTTTGGATGTTTATTCTATTCTTAGGAGTTTTATTTTCATCATTAAAAATTAAACCAATTGAGATTATTAAATTTGCTCAAATCGCTAATGGAATATTATTACCAATAATTACAGGGTTTTTATTATGGATCATGAATAAAAAAGATATTTTAGGAAAATATTCAAATAATTTAGTCCAAAATATTTTAGGTTTTATTATTTTAGGGGTTACAATTTTTTTAGGAATAAAGAGCGTTTTAAAAGTATTGTTATCGTTATAAATATAAGTATATGGATATTAATTGTGATTTAGGTGAAGGAATTGGTAAAGATGATCAAATAATGCCATTTATCACTTCTTGTAATATAGCTTGTGGAATTCATGCAGGGAATTTAAATATAATGAGATCTACAGTTCTTTTGGCCAAAAAACACAATGTTAAAGTAGGTGCACACCCTTCATTTAATGATAGAGAAAATTTTGGTAGAAAAGAAATGTTTATCCCTAAAAACATTTTGAGATCACAAATAATAAATCAAATTATTTCTTTAAAAGAAATTACTGATAATGAGCGTGTTGAATTGCATCATATAAAGCCACATGGAGCTTTATATAACATGGCTTCAAAATATAATGAGATAGCAATGGCTGTTATTGAGGCGGTTCAGCATGTTGATAAAACATTGTTACTATATGTACCCTATGGTTCATTGATTGCACGTAAAGCCCGTGAAGCCCAAGTGCCTTATTATTATGAAGCTTTTGCAGATAGAATCTATGATAATAATTTTAATTTAGTTCCAAGAATAGAAAAAAATGCTATGATTGAGAATCCAGACATAGTTTTTGAAAGAGTGCAACAGATGATTGAAAAAGGGTCAATTATTTCAAATTCAGGGAAGGTGTTAAAAATTAAAGTTGATACAATTTGTGTACATGGAGATAATCCAAATGCAACAGAAATAGTTAAAAAAATATTTGTATTATTAAATAATTAATGTGTGAATCAATATAAGTTAATATATAAACCTTTAGGGAGTATAGCCATACTGATAGAATGGCCTTATGAGATTAATAATGATATTTTAAAAAATATACACTTATTTAAAAGTAGAATTAAAACAAAATTAGCAGATTTTATCTTAGATACTGTACCTGCATATAATTCCTTGACAATTTTTTTTGATACTGATAAAATTAAATATTCCTCTATTGTTAATAAGATAAAAGAACTTTATAAGCTTAAAGATCAAACACTTAAGACTAATTCAATTTTATATAAAATACCAGTTTGTTACGATGATATTTTCGGTATTGATCTTAATGAAATGTCAAGAACTTTAAAAATTTCAAAGGAAAATATTTTCAAAATTCACAGTTCTGTGATCTATGATGTTTTCTTTATTGGTTTTTTACCCGGGTTTTTATATTTAGGGGGTTTACCGGAAGAAATTCATTATAAAAGAAAATCATTACCACGTTTAAAAATTGAAAAGGGTTCCATAGGTATTGCCGGAGGTCAAACAGGAATGTATCCACGTGAAAGTCCGGGAGGATGGAATATTATTGGGAATTCTCCAATCAATATTTTTGATGTTAAAACCGATCCACCTTGTTTTGCCAAAGCCGGGGATAAGATACAGTTTGTGCCAATTGATCTAAAAACGCATCAAGATCTGACAAAGCAAATTCAGTTAGGAACCTATTTAATAGAAAATGAAGTTTATGGATAGTAATATTCTGATCTTATCGGCAGGAATGCGTTCATCTATCCAAGATCTTGGAAGAAAAGGTAAACGATGTTATGGTGTACCTATATCAGGTGCTATGGATAAATTCAGTGCAATTTTAGCCAACAAACTTTTGAACAATGATGAGGGTTTACCCGTGATGGAAATAACACTTGTTGGACCGAAAATATATTTTGAAGATTATACTTTAATTGCTATTACCGGTGCAAACATGTCGCCTATATTGAATGGAGAATCGATAGAAATGAATTTTATATACTCTGTAAAATCAGGTGATATATTGAGTTTTGGCAAATTAATATATGGGTCAAGGTCATATTTAGGTGTAAAAGGAGGATTTCAAACAGAAAGAATTTTAAATAGTTTCTCACAATTTGAAGGAATTACCAAGCATAGACTAATTAATAAAGGAGATAGATTAAGAATATCAAATATTGATACAGAACTCGGAGTTACTTCATCAAAAATAAAGGTTAAAAAAATACACTTTAAAAGTGATAAAGTAGAAGTAACAAAAGGTCCGGAATACAATAGGTTATCAAAAAATCAAAGGGAGTATCTCTTTTCAGAAAAATTTGAAATAGATGCTTTAAATAATAGAATGGGCTATCAACTTAAAAGTAAGAGAATGCCTTTAAAAGAATCAGAAATTATAACTTCAGCAATCATCCCCGGAACAGTGCAGTTAACGCCTTCGGGTAAATTGATCATTATGATGAGAGATTGTCCAACTACCGGAGGTTATCCCAGAATATTACAGTTAACTGATCTGGCAATAAATCAGTTGGCTCAGAAAAAAACGGGTGATGTTTTTAAATTTGATCTGGAAAGTAGTTTTAAATTTCTCAAAAGGTTGATCAAATAGATATGCTAATTAAATTACGATAAAAAATTATATTTATTAAACAAAATATTTTAATGGAAATTAATCTAATAAGTGATACAGTAACCAGACCAACTCCTGAAATGTTAAAAGCTATGATGTCGGCAAATGTAGGAGATGATGTTTTTGGTGCTGATCCAACGGTAATACAATTACAAGAAAAAATTGCTGATATGTTTGGAAAGGAAACTGCTTTGTATTTTCCTTCAGGTACAATGGCAAATCAAACAGCCATAAGAATTCATACCAATCCTGCCGAACAAATGATTTGCGATAAATGGGCACATGTATTTAACTTTGAAGGTGGGGGTGCTGCATCTAATTCAGGGATTTCTTCTCATTTATTAGATGGTAATTTGGGAATGTTTACAGCTAAACAAGTTAAAAAAGCGATTAACGATCCTAATAATATTCATATACCGATCAACAGTTTGGTAGCCATTGAAAACACAACGAATAAAGGAGGAGGAGCCTGTTGGAAATTCACGGAATTACAAAAGATTAAAAAAATATGTGATGAAAATAATCTGGCTTACCATTTAGATGGAGCCAGATTGTTTAACGCTTTGGTGGCTAAAAATGAAACGCCTAAACAGTACGGTAATTTATTTGATACGATCTCTATTTGTTTATCAAAAGGATTGGGAGCACCAATTGGCTCACTTTTATTAGGTTCAAAAACGCAAATTAATAAAGCTTTACGCATCAGAAAACTTTTTGGTGGAGCCATGCGTCAGGCTGGTTATTTGGCTGCTGCCGGAATTTATGCTTTAGATCATCATGTTGAAAGATTAGAAGAAGATCATAACAGGGCAAAAGTTATTTGTAATGCCTTACATAATTCACCTTTTGTTAAAAGTGTAGAGCCCGTTGAAACAAATATTATTATTTTTAAATTGCATAATATTATAGATGATAATGTTTTTACAAGTGTTTTAAAAGAAAATAATATTTTGATCAGCTCAATGGGTGAAGGAAAATTACGTATGGTTACTCATTTAGATTTTACTGAAGAAATGCTAAGAAAAGTAGTAGATGTAATTGGTAAGCTAAAAATATAATTTATATCCATGTTATTAATTGGTTATAAAATTTATTT
>JAOZVI010000011.1 GCA_029938265.1 Flavobacteriaceae bacterium
ACAAACTCCTTAAAATTTTTAGCTAATTCTTTACCTTTTTCAAAGGCTTCTAAATTGAGCTTTACAATTTTTTCACTTTTACGCTGAAACAATTTTTTTATTGCATCGGTCATACTTTTTTCAGGAATTGGAAGTAAAGTTGAAGCAGCACCTAATAAAACCATATTTGCAGCTTTTGAGTTACCAATTTTTTTTGCTACGGAAGTTGCATTGATAATAATGTGATTTTGATGTGTTTTTATTTGTTTATAGACCTCATCTTTTTTTGGATAATCAAAAATATTTTCAAAGGGTTTTGAATCGGTGATCAACCATCCATCTTTCTTTAAATAAGGTAAATAACGCAATAATTCCATCGGTTCAACTGATAAGATCATATCAGCCTTTTCTTTAGGAATCAGATCGGAATATATTTCATTATCTGAAATTCGAACATGCGATTGTACAGCACCGCCTCGCTGACTCATTCCGTGAACTTCTGATTGTTTTACATTTAAATTTTCGCTTAAAGCAGCGGTATCCAAAACAGCGGCTATTGTCAAAATTCCTTGACCTCCTACACCTGATATTATAATATTTGTATTCATAAAGGTTAGTCTATTTAATTTTTAATGGATGCAATTTTTTGTTTGATCTCTTCTTTTTTATTACTTGGTATTCTGACGCATGCACGTTGAGCGAGAATTACTGAAACACCTTTATAATTGAGTTCTTTGCGTAAAACTGCAACAATTTCATCGTGATTTTTTCTTAACGGAATAACAGTAATAAAATGTTTGGGATCAACGCCAATTCCTAAACATATATTTTTTATTCTGCCCAAAGCAGAAGAGTCTTGTGCACCAGTCATTGCAACAGCAGAATTATCAGAAATAATAATGGTTATGGGTGTATTTTCGTAAACAGCATCTAATAATCCGGTCATTCCTGAATGTGTAAAGGTAGAATCACCTATAATGGCAATTGCATTTTCCATTCCGCTGTCTGCAGCACCTTTTGCCATAGTAATAGATGCGCCCATATCAATTAATGTGTTGATCGTATTCAAAGGAGGAAGTGCACCCAAAGCATAGCAGCCAATATCGCCAAATACATTTTTATCTCCAATTTCAGGAATTAATTCATTGATTGCGTTAAACATATCGGTATGGCCACAACCATCACAAAGTTGCGGAGGCCTGTTAGAAACTACATCCGGAATTACTTCATCAATATCTTTTGTTAAGCCTAGAGCTTTACCAACTACATTAGGTGTCAACTCTCCGGTAAAAGGAAGATCACCACTTAATTTACCGATTATCTTAGGATTCTCTTCAAAATAATCGTGTAGGATCTCCTCAATAAAAGGGTATCCCTCTTCAACAACCAAGACCATTTTGCAATGATCATACAAGGCTTTGATCTGATCTTTAGGCATTGGATATTGTGAAATTTTTAAAATTGAATAATCACTATCTTCTCCAATATTTTCCATTACGTAGTTATGGGCAATTCCACTACAGATGATACCGAGATTAGAATCTTTTAGTTCGAGTTTATTGAATTTTGATAATTCCGAACTTTTGATCATCAAATCTTTTTTACTGATCAATGTTTGATATTGATTTCTGGCAAAGGCAGGAATAAGTGCAAAACGCTTGGTGTCAACCGGTAATTGCATACCGTTTTGAGTTCTTCTTTCTTTAAATACAACACCTGCTCTTGAATGTGATAAACGAGTTACCATTCTCAATAGAATGGGTAATTGAAACTCTTCTGACAGGTCAAAAGCATAATGCATCATATTATAGGCATCTTGCTGATTAGAAGGTTCTAAAATTGGAATTTGGGCAAATTTCCCATAAAATCTGGAATCTTGTTCGTTTTGAGAAGAATGCATAGAAGGATCATCGGCTACAACTACGACCAAACCGCCATTTATTCCGGAAACAGCCATGTTCATAAAAACATCTGAAGCAACGTTTAAGCCTACGTGTTTCATTACAACCATAGACCTTTTTCCGGTATAAGACATACCTAAAGCTGCTTCCATAGCAGTTTTTTCATTGACTGACCAGGTTGAATGAATTCCTAAACTTTTAGCAGTTTTTGATTTTTGAATATATTCGGTAACCTCTGTTGATGGTGTACCTGGATAGGCATAAACCCCTGATAATCCAGCGTCAATAGCTCCTTGAGCCAATGCTTCATTCCCTAGAACTAAATTTCTCATTACTTAATTTTTTTACGGGTTAAAATTAGTAGTATTGTTAAAATTATTATATGATTTTCATCATAAATAAAATTTATTAGTGAATTTCATAAAAATATTTAATTATTACAAATTTTGTTTACGAAGATCGAGTTTTGTAAATTTATAACAAAATAAAAAACTTGATAAAATGGATAATTTTGAATTATATAACCCTGTAAAACTCATTTTCGGAAAAGGTGAAATTTCTAAACTTTCTGAAAATATTGATAAAAAATCAAAAGTGTTGCTAACTTATGGTGGTGGAAGTATAAAGAGTAACGGAATTTACAAACAAGTTAAAAAGGCTCTTGAAGGTTATAATGTTATAGAATTTGGAGGAATTGAACCTAATCCACAGTTTTCAACATTGATGAAGGCTGTTGAATTGGCGAGAGATAAAAAGATTGATTTTATCCTTGCTGTTGGAGGTGGATCTGTAATAGATGGAAGTAAATTTTTATCAGTAGCTATTCCTTTTAAAGGGGATGAATGGAGTATTTTAACAGGAAATGTAAAGATAGAATCAGGTATTTCTCTCGGAACAGTTCTTACTTTACCCGCAACCGGAACGGAAATGAATTCAGGAGCAGTAATTTCAAGAAAAGAACTCAATGAAAAAAGGCCTTTTGGCAGTCCGTTTTGTTATCCAGAATTTTCGATTCTCGACCCCAGTGTTGTTGCTTCATTACCTGAACGCCAGCTTAGAAATGGCGTAGTTGATGCTTTTGTACATGTTTTAGAGCAATATGTTACTTATCCTAATAATGCGCCTTTACAAGATAGAATTGCTGAAAGTATTTTAATAACTTTAACTGAGATTGGTGCAGGTGTTATAAGAGATCCTAACGATTATGACTTGGCTTCAAGCTTAATGTGGTGTGCTACAATGGCATTAAATGGTTTGATTAGTAAGGGAGTTCCTTCTGATTGGGGAACACATATGATCGGTCATGAACTAACAGCAATTTTTGGAACAGATCATGGACAAACTCTAGCAATTATTGGTCCAAATCTATACCTTAAACTTTTTGATTCTAAAAAAGAAAAATTAGCACAATATGGCAGAAGAGTTTGGATGCTTAAAGGTGAAAATGATGAAGTTGCAAAAGAAGCAATAAAAAGCACACAGAAATTCTTTACAGAAATGGGAATGAAAACCAAAATATCTGAAATAGCAACCGATTATGATCATGCTCCACAGGTAGTTTTTGATAAATTTAAAGAAAGAAACTGGTTGAAATTAGGTGAAAAAGGATTAATAACACCTCAGGTTGCAAAAGAGATAGTTGAAATGAGTTTTTAATATTTTTATCCTGAATGGTTTTTAAAACCTTCCTGATTTGAATAATGTATTTATAAAAAATCACAGTAACTTTGCTGCCGGAATTAAATTGTGCAATCATAATTCTTATAAAGCACCAAGATCATGAGTAGAATTATTAAAATAGGTACACGTCCAAATAAACTTTCTCTTTGGCAGGCAAATACCGTTGCAAAGCAGTTGAATCATTTTGAGCATGAAACTGAGATCGTGATCATCGAAACTTTAGGGGATTTAAATTTGGGAAGTCCCAAATATGAGTTGACTGAAAATGACATTTTTACTCAAAATATTGATACTGCGCTTCTTGATGAAAAAATTGATATTGCAGTACATGCCTCAAAAGAGGTTTCTACAAACTTAAAAGAGGGAATTGTTCAGGCTGCTGTTTTAAAGCGGGGCGATTATAATGATGTATTGGTTTTTAAAGATAATGATGATTTTTTTAGCAATAAAGTTGCAACTATAGCAACTGAAAGTTTACGATGTAAGTCGCAATGGTTGTATCGCTACCCTAATCACAAGGTTGTGGGAATAAGCGGAAGTATTGAAGAACAATTGCAAAAGTTAGATCAAAATGAATGGGATGGAGTTATTTTTGCAAAATCTGATCTGAAAAGATTAGAACTTTTACCAAAGAATCATTTAAAATTAGATTGGATTCTTCCTGCACCGGCACAAGGAACTATTATGATAACAGCTCGGGAAAATGATAGTGATATACTTACAATTTGTAAAGAACTGAATGATCATGAAACCGAGATTTACGTCGGAATTGAACGTGATTTTCTTCGAACTTTAGATACATACCGTTCTTCACCTGTTGGAGCTTTGGCTACAATTAATAAAGAAGAAACATTAAAATTTAAAGGTGCAATTTTTAGTATTGATGGAAAAGATAAAACAGAATTCTTAAAAGAAGTATCGGTTGATCATATAACTGATCTGGGAGAGTATGCTGCAAAATTTTTATTAGAAAGAGGTGGAAAAAAATTGATGCGAAAAGAGATCAATATCGATAAAGAAATATTGGTTTATTCTACAAAAGCATTATCACTTACGCAAAGAAGTTTTTTTAACGCCAATATTGGAGTTGAAATGGGTGATTTTATCAAAATAAGATTCAATCGTTTAAAACCTTCATTGGTTAAAGAACCTTTAAATAATATAGTTTTTGTAGATCAGAATGCTGTAGAATCAATATTGAATAATTATTCTTCCGATGAATTAAATTTTACAAATATCTATTGTGTAGGTAGGAGAACCAGGCGTTTTATTGAAAAAAATATTGGTAAAGTGACTCATTATGAAAAGAGTATTGAAAAGTTAGCAGATTATTTAGAGAATAATATTGAGATCAAAGAGATCAATTTATTCTGTGGAGTTGAAGATAATATGAAATTAAAAAATATTGAAATAAATAAAATTGAATGCTACAGAATACTGCAATCTCCGGTTAAAGTTGAAGATAAATTTAAAGGAATTCTTTTTTTTAGTCCAGCCGAAATCGAGAGTTATTTATATAAAAATAAAGCTGATGATAAAATTGCCTTTTGTGTTGGTATATCTACTGCAAATGAGGCTGCTAAGATTTTTAATAATGTTATTACTGCAAAAATACCAACGGTTGATAGTATGATAAAATCAGTAAATAGTTTTTTTGAACAGAATACGCAAAAATCTAATTAATTGATTTAAAGGCAACTTAATGTTAACTAAAAAAATAAAATTTACATCAAATAAATTTGATAAGATCAAGATCTCCTTGATCGTAACAATTATTTTAGTATTTATTTTACTGTTTTTAAAACCATTTGATATGTTTTCATACATAACAAATGCTAAGTGGTATTTGTACTTTGGATATGGTGCAAGTTTATTTTTAGCCCATTTGATCACTATTTTTGTCGAAGATAGAATCTATCAAAGGCAAGATAAAAAATGGTATATTAAAAATGAGATCTTTGTTAAATTACTGTACTTTTTTATCGCTAGTATAATTATATATTTTTACCATTTTTTATTTGTAAAAACGTTTCAAAAACCATGGACAAGCTTTCCGGTTTTTGTCTTTAATTATACACTGCCTTTCTTTTTAATGTTTGTTCCTTTAATGATCTTTTACAGAAATTTAAAAGGAGAGATCTACAAAGAAGCAGAAAGAAAAATAAATTTTGAAGGGACTAATAAAAGCGAAAAATTTACTTTAAAACAAGAGGATATTTTATTTGCCAGGTCAGAGAATAATTATGTATTTATTTATTATTTGGATGATGAATTGGTAAAAAAAATAATGTTGCGCAATACCTTATCTAAGGTTCAGAAACAAGCACTTTTTTTAATTAAATCGCATCGTTCTTATTTGGTTAATCCAAAAAAAATTGATTCGTTAAAAGGAAATTCACAAAATGCCAATTTACTACTCAAATCTTTTGATGAAAAAATTCCTGTGTCAAAAACTTATTTTAAAAAGATTCAAGAGTTGAATTTTAATAAAGAATTATAGTTTAATTCAAAAATCCGAAATATTTTCATCCCAAATATTATTATTTCACCATAAAAAACACTTTTTCACAACATTTCTTAGAAGTTCACAACATTGATTTTTAGTTGATATAAGTTAATTATTTATTTGCTTTATTAATATAAAGAATTTATGAGAAAAATAATTTTTATAACCGGTGCAACTTCCGGAATTGGCAAAGCTACTGCCCAAGTTTTTGCGAAAAATAATTATGATCTAATTATAACTGGTAGAAGAAATGAAAAGTTAGAAGTAATGGCAAAGGAACTTTCAACTACTTATGGCATTGAGGTTTTTACACTCAATTTTGATATCAGAAAGAGAGCTTCAGTTAGAGAAGCAATTGCTTCGCTACCCGAAAAATGGAAAAATATTGATGTTCTATTGAATAATGCAGGTCTGGCTGTTGGATTTGACAAAATTCAGGATGGATTTATTGATGACTGGGAAGCGATGATCGATACCAATATTAAAGGGTTATTATATGTTAGTCATGAACTAATTCCGCTCTTGATTAAAAATAAAAAAGGCCATATCATTAATATAGGTTCAACCGCATCAAAAGTAGTTTATCAGGGAGGAAATGTGTATTGTGCAACAAAATTTGCTGTTGATGCATTAAGTCAGACTATGCGAATAGATCTCTTGGAACATAAAATATGCGTAACTCAAATTAATCCCGGAGCTGCTGAAACAGAATTTTCTATTGTACGATTTAAAGGGAATAAGGATCAAGCCGACAATGCCTATAAAGGGTATAAATCATTAACAGCTAAAGATATAGCTTCAACAATTTATTATGTCACAACTTTACCGGAGCATGTTTGTATCAACGAATTAGAAATTACTGCTTTAGCACAAGCAAATAGTAATTATTTTAACAAAACAATCTAAAAAATAAAATAGAAAAAAATGAAAATATCAGCAGGCGAATACATTGCAAAATTTTTAAAGAAAGAAAAAGTGGAAGTGGTATTTGGTATCATTGATGGTACATACCAAGGGTTAATTGCAGGATTGAAAAAGGAAGGAATTAGATTAATTACACCACGTCACGAAACAAGTGCAGCTCACATGGCTGGTGCATATGCTCGTGTGACTGGAAAATTGGGTGTTTGTTTGGCGAGTAATGGTCCGGGAGTTGCAAATATTTTACCGGGTGTCACTGTTGAAAATGCTGAAGGTAATAGGGTCTTGTTGATTACTAGTTCTCGTAGATTTGGTATTGGTTACCCTGATAGAGGAGGTACTTACCAATATTTTGACCAAGTGGGCGTTATTAAAAATATTTCAAAATATTCAGTAACTACGCCGCATGTAGGCAGAGTGCCAGAATTGATGAAAAAAGCTTTGCGAAAAAGTTTTACCGGTCGTCCGGGTATAGTACATTTTGATCTGCCAGAGAATATAATGAATACTAAGGTTGAATTTCCTGAATTACAAGATCCAAAAACTTATAGACTGAACTACCGATTAAATGCTTCTAAATCTCAAATAGAAGAGGCGGTTAGTATTTTACTGCAAGCAAAAAAACCGATTATTCATGCCGGAAGTGGAGTTGTGCATTCAGGCGCTTTTGACGAATTGAAAGAGATAGCAGAATTATTAAAAATGCCGGTAGTTACAAGTTGGGCAGCTAGAGGAGTTTTAGCTGAAGACTCTGATCTTGCTATTCCAATGGTTCATATTGATGTAAATAATAAAGCCAGAAAAGAAGCTGATGCGGTTTTGGTTTTAGGTTCACGTTTGGGGGAAACCGATTGGTGGGGTAAAGCACCTTATTGGAATACACCCGATAAACAAAAGTTAATTCAGGTGGATATTGATGAAGAGGTTATTGGTAATATTCGACCGGTAGATGTGCCTGTTTTGGCTGATATCAAAGCCTTTTTAAAAGAACTGATAACTGAATTAAAATCAAAGGTTTTTGATACTTTCCCGGAAAGAGAAAAGTTTATGACTGAACTTCAAAAAGCTGCTAATAAAGACAGAGCCAAATTGGATAAAAAATTAGAAGATAAAAAATCACCAATGATTACAGCCCATGTTCCTAATATTGCAGGAAAAGTTTTGCCAAAAGATTCTATTGTTGTTTTTGATGGTGGTAACTCGGCTGTTTGGGGTAATTTCTTTCATAAAGTAACAACACCAAACACGACGCTTTCTACTTTTAAATTTGGAATGTTAGGTGCAGGTGTTGGTCAGGCCTTAGGTGCAGCAGCAGCATTTCCTGATCGTCAGGTTTACTGTATTATTGGAGATGGTGCAATGGGATTTCATCCTCAAGAAATTGAAACAGCCATAAGAAATGACTTAAAACCAATCTTTTTTGTAATCTGTGATAGACAGTGGGGAATGGTAAAAATGACACAGCAGTTTGCTATGAAACCAATTAAAACCATGATCAAAAAAGAACTTTCTGCTGAAGAAACGATTAATACAGATCTTGGTGAGATTCAATTTGATAAGCTGGCAGAGAGTATGGGTGCACATGGTGAGAGAGTATCATCACCTGAAGAATTACAACCCGCAATTGAAAGATGTGTTAAAGCTGATAAATGTGCGGTTATTCATGTAGATGTTGATCATGTAAAACATATGTGGGCTCCGGGATTGTTGAATTTTAAGGCTATGCATCAAGAACCAAAAGGGAAATAATAACCGACAAAATATTATAATGAAATAAATATCATTTAAAAAATTTCCAATATTTTACAAATGAACTTTTGGTAAAACTTTATGTATATTGTTGACATAATTTTTAGAAATATTTTATGAATCAAGTAGATGATTTAATTTTAAATTTTGACCCAAGCAGTTTAATATTGCTAAATGTAATTTTGGCAATTATTATGTTTGGAGTTTCTCTCGACTTAAAGTTAGATGATTTTAAGCGCATTTTACGCAATCCAAAAGGGCCAATCATTGGTTTGATCGCTCAATTCTTATTATTGCCTGCATTTACTTTTGGTTTGACATTATTGATAAAACCTGCACCATCGATTGCTTTAGGGATGATTTTGGTAAGTTCTTGTCCTGGCGGAAATATCTCAAATTTCTTTACAAATTATGCTAAAGGTAATACTGCATTATCTGTAAGTATGACTTCAATATCAACAGTTTTAGCAATATTTATGACACCCATAAATTTACATTTATGGGGTGGTTTGAATCCTGAAACAGCAGCATTGTTAACAAAAGTAAATATAAGTTTTTGGGATATGCTCTTAACTATATTCGTTATTTTGGGAATACCCCTAATTCTAGGGATGTATTTTGCAACTAAAAAACCAAAAATAGCTAAGAAATTAAGGGTGCCTTTTAAGTATGCTTCAATAATATTTTTCATAGGATTTGTGATTGCCGCCTTTTCAAAAAATTTGGATAATTTTTTAACTTATATTAAGTATGTTATGTATATCGTTGCTGTTCATAATATTGTAGCATTATCACTTGGATACTTTTCGGCAAAATTTGGAAAATTACCTGAAAGAGATAGAAGAGCGATTACAATGGAAGTTGGAATTCAAAATTCAGCATTGGGATTAATTCTAATTTTTAACTTTTTTAATGGCTTGGGCGGAATGGCTTTGATCACTGCCTGGTGGGGTATTTGGCATATCATTGCGGGATTGACTCTAGGTACTTATTGGTCTAGGAGAAAAATTCCACAGGTAACAACAGAATAATTCTATAAAAAAATGAATAAAAAGAAAAGAATTTTGGTAACCGGAGCAGAAGGTTATATAGGAAAAAAAATGATCAAAAAATTTATTGATAATCCCGAATATATCGAAGTAGTTGTTGGAATTGATATTAAAGAATCAAATGATTATGCCAAAGATAATTTCCATTTTATTCAGTGTGATATTTTATCAGAAGTGCCTGATCAATTAATTGAAGAGTACCAAATAAACACAATTATACATTTAGCTTCTATTGTAAAAGCTCCAAAAGGGATGACAAGAGAAACCATGTATAAAATTGATGTTGTTGGTACAAAAAAACTGTATGAAAGTGCAATTAAAAACAAGGTTGATCAATTTATTATTACTACAAGTGGCGCTTCTTATGGTTACTATAAAGATAATCCCGAGTGGTTAAAGGAAGATGATGAAATAAGAGGAAATGATGAATTTGCCTATTCTAAACACAAAAGGTTAATTGAAGAAATGCTTTTGGATTACCGTATAAAAAATGATTTGCCAAAACAGCTGATCTTACGCCCTGGAACGATTTTAGGAAAAGGAGTTTCAAATCAAATAACGGATATTTTTGAAAAAGCTCTTATTACCGGAATAAAAAATGCCAAAACACCTTTTGTCTTTATTTGGGATGAGGATGTTATTAATATTATTTATCAGGGAATTTTTGATAATAAAACCGGAATTTATAATTTAGCAGGAGATGGTTATTTAACATTGCCACAAATCGCAAAGATCTTAAAAAAACCATTTTTTGGAATACCGGTTAATTTTATGAAAATGGTTTTAGGTTTTATGAAAAAATTAAATTTAACCCAATACGGTCCGGAGCAAGTAAAATTTTTATTATACCGCCCTGTATTGTCAAACGAAAAGTTAAAATCTGAATTTAAATATACACCTACGTATTCTAGTAAAGAAGTTTTCGAATATTATTTAAAAAATAATCCGGCCGGCAGTTAATTAAAAAGGGGGAGAAAAAAGAACCACCGAACCGAATTACACTTACACTTCATATGTATAACGTAAAAGAACATCAAAAAATTGTTGTGATCACTGGCGCAGGCAGTGGTATAGGAGCCGAATTTGTAAGATATTTCAATAATCGAGATTGTAAAATTGCTTTGCTTGATATTTCATTAAACGGAATGCAAAGTTTAGTGGATGATCTAAGTATGCTCAAAGAGAATTATTTGTTGGTTGAAATTGATATTACAGAAGAAGAAAAAGTTAAAAATGCTTTTAAAAGTATTGTGCAAAAGTTCAATTCTATTGATATATTGGTTAATAATGCGGGTATTAGTCAGATCAGTTTATTTGAAAAAACCGACCTAAGTATTTTTAAAAAAGTGATAGACGTTAATTTTTATGGCACTGTTTATTGTACAAAATACGCGCTTTTACAGCTTAAAAAATCAAAGGGTCAAATTATTACAATATCTAGTGTTGCTGGTTTTTCACCGCTTTACGGAAGAACTGCTTATGCTGCAAGTAAACATGCTTTGCACGGTTTTATGAATTCGCTTCAAGCTGAGCTTAGAAGCGATGAAGTAAGTGTTTTATTGGCTTGTCCGTCATTTGTAAAGACCAATATTGAAGATCGGACTTTTAATGAGCAGGGTTTGCCTTTCGGAGAAAAAAAAGGCACACCGGGTGAAGTAATGACACCAAATTATGTTGTTTCTCAAATTATGAAAGGTGTGAAAAAGGAAAAGGGTATTATTTATATTTCAAAAATATCAAAGATATCAAGACTTATTTCTTTTTTCTTTCCAAAAGTATTTGAACGTAAAATGGTTGAAAGAGTAAAAGCAGATTTCTAGATTTTTTATAAATAAAGTGGGTTAGTATAGTTTTATAATATCAGCTCCTCTAAAATAATGCATTAAAATTTTGTTGTAATCATAACCTTTTTCACCCATTACTGCAGCTCCTATTTGGCATAAACCTACACCATGACCCCAGCCAGCTCCACGTAATATAAACTTCTGAGGTACTCCATCATTCTCTTCTTGTTTTTCGATTGTAAAAGCAGCGCTGTAAAGATGAGAATCACTAAGTATTCTACGAATTTCAAGCTCTTTACCTATTATTTTGGTCAATTTAGAGCCTACAATTTTCAATTTTATTAATCTTGAGGAATCCCCACGCTTAACCGGAATCAAGTCAATGATATTACCAAAATCAAAAGCCGATTTTGTATTTATCAATTTAGCAATTTCTTCCTGAGTGTATGCTACAGTCCAACGATAAAAATCTTTTGCCGAATGGTCATAATCATTTAAGACCTGACTTAAAACCTTGTCATCATTAGTATTACAAAAGGCTTCAGGATTACCATTAATAAACTTTTCAGCATTAGCTTCATCACTAAAATCTAAATTAAAACCTTTAGGTGCATTATCCAAATCTGGGAAAGATTTTAAATAAGAATGATTTATTGGTTCCCAGCAATTTTCAAATTTTTCGGTAATACCACCACAACTCTTAGAAAATCTTGCATCTGCAATTTTACCTTCACTCATTAAAACCACACCTTCTGTTTCTTTAATTGCTTTGATTACATTTGGATTATGAGCCCTGGTTGTTCCCTGGTATCTTTGGCAGTGATCATCAGCACAAACATGGAAATCGTGGTGATCTTCCCTGTCATACCAACGTATGTATTCGTCTTTAGTTTCGTGAATTAGTGAGTAATCACCTTCAGTATCACTCAATTCATTCTGTTTTTCTATCTGTGCTAATAGCCAGCTACGAGAAATAATAGCATGTGATTTTAATAATTCCAGAGAGCTGTCACCTCGCATTTCCGAAGAAATAACACTGTATAAATAGTTCTCGATAGGAAGAACATTAATCAATTGAACTTTACCATCAATTATTTTAAACTTAATATCACCTTGAAATTTTTGAATTTCTTTTTGTTCCCAATGAAATCCTATTCCGATTACAACATCAATTACAGTACATGCACTATTTTCAAAATCTGAAGGAGATAAATTTAAACCATCAGGAAATTTAAACCTTGAATTTTTCGTACTAACGATTATTTTACCTTCCTCAGAACTTATGGTGCATTTCTCAGAAAAAGCCTGACCATTTTTATTAAACAAATAGTTTCCGTTAAATACAACTTTAATGTTATCACTTAACAATATCCCTACTTCTACTTTTGGAGTTTTCATCTTTTTAAAATATTTTTTTAACAGTGAACTTGCCTGTCAGTAGACAGGGTGGAGGTGTCTTTTTAATAAAAAGATTTCTCCATTTCATTTCACTCCAGTCCGAATGATGTAAATAAAACTTTATTCTCCTAGCATCACCAGTAACTTATCAAAGTTCTCTTTTGAAACTGTAATCTGTTGGAAAACATCTTTAATATCTTCTTTTGTAATTTTTTCAAAATCTTTTTCTAACGGAAATATTAACGTTCCTCCCATATCAACAGATGCTGGACTAAACAAAATATTATCATCTCCTTCAGCAAAAAATTGCCATGGGCGGTGCAAATTTCTTATAAAAATGAACACTCGGTGCTTACCTTCTACAAAGTAAGAAAGTAGGTTGAGCATTGGTGCTTCACCTTTTTCTAACTCTTTACTATATTGATGGATCTTCTGAAAAACATCATTTAAAACTCCTTTGTTTTCTCCTTCCAATACAACATAACGGCGCAAAGTATCGTCAACTGCTGTTACTTCTATTTCACCATATCCTTCTACTTTTTTACCGTATTTGGTTTTAATAGTTTCCCATTCTTTTTCAATAGGCAGAAAACCTAAATTACCGGCTTGAAAATGTAGGTGATCAGGTGCAGAAGCGCCACATTTTGGTGCATTGTAGAATATTACAGTTTCAGGTAGATCTTTGCTTAAAGAAATAAAGTTTATAAATTCAGTTTCTATCTGTTGATCTATATGAGCTACATTTGAGATTGTGAAATGTTCTTTGAAAATAGGAAAAGGATTAACTAAAATCTCATAATTATCACCCCACAGTACCTCAGTTTGAATATCAGGACGGTTTGCTTTACAAAGGAAGCATTTTCTTTCTTGAATGGATTTCTTATCTAGTTTTGCAGCTGATGAAATGATACGTTTTGGATTGTATTGAATATTGATATCAAAACCATTAAAATTAAAGGTTTTTAATTGCGCATTGTTTAGCCCCTCGCGGTTCTCTGCAAACATGGGCCAATCTCTCAACTGTTCTTTGTATAATTTTTTTGCTTTGTTTTGATATGACATGGATTTATCCTTGTTTTTTAATCAATTCTTTCCGGGCTATAAACTCGTATGAACGCAATCTGTCTTTATAAACATTATGAGCATTAGTTTGTTCGATGCTCAGTGATGCATCAGAGTTTTCCTCCCAACGGCGCACTAAATAAACCGAATCGTAAACACGGCCAATTTGATGTGTACGAGAAATTGAAAGACCTAAACCATAATCTTCACCGTAGTTTACATTAGGAATTTTCACATCACGCAACATTGGAGTATAAAATGCACGTGGCGCTCCAAGTCCGTTAATGCGTAATGCATTATTACGTCCGTTTTCCGGAGTCCATTCTTTATGATCTATTAGACCGGGAGGAATTTCGTTTAGATCAGCATCTGTAATTGTATAAGAACCAACCACCATTGCAGCATTTTCTTTATAGAATGCTCCAACCATTTTTTCAAGAGTTTTCCCGTCTGAAGTATAAACATCATCAGAATCTAACTGTACTGCAAATTTACCGCAGTTATCATTATGAACGCCTAAATTCCAACATCCACCAATACCTAGATCAGTTCTTTCAGGAATTATGTGAACAATATTATTGAATTCTTTAGCTAATTTTTTCAAGATATCGGTAGTGCCATCTGTAGAGTGATTATCAACCACAATAAGGTTAAAATTAAAATCTGTTTTTTGTTTCATGACCGAACGTACAGCATCTTCTATAGTTCTTGCTCGATCGCGTACAGGAATGATAACAGAGGCTTCTACAGGATAATCTGCATCCTCAAATTTAACCTCAGTAAACTCAGGCTTTAGGTATGCGCCAACTTCTTTTAAATATTTAGTAACTGCTTTTTCCATCTCAATTTGTACTCCGCGGTTTGCCGGATCAACATAATCGAAAATCTTCTTACCAGATTTTCGAGTATCAACTTGGGTTTGAGAATAAAGAAACTCAGCAATATGCTCAATTCCCCAATTTTTAGAGATAGACAGCCTCATGCTGTAAATCCCTGCATGCTTATAATCTTCAGTAAAATTAGCAGCAGCTTCTTTAAGAGCTTCAGCCTTTACAAACAACATTGGGCCGAAATTAAAATCATCTCTCAGTGATCCTACTTGATATTCAATCACCGGATGCTTAGTTAGTTTTCCTTTGATATTGTCAGAATAATTTGAATAAACAATCCCAGCGTTAGTACTAGATGCTATGTATTCAAATCTTTCGATAGCAAAATATCCAAAACTGATGTTTACTTCTTTTGTAATAATAATTGAGTATTCTGTATCAGATTTTTCAGCAATAGCTTTTACTGCCGATGTCGAAACCATACTTCCCAATTTTAATTTTTGACATTTTGTAGTTGGCATTTTAATAGCTTCTTTGGTAACAAGAAAAATACTCTTTACCATTTCACTTGCTTCAAGTTCTTTAATGAACTCATTCTGACTGGGTCCTACATAAAGTAGAAATGCATTTATTTTAGCATTCATTATTATTGATTTATATTATCTTTAAAATATTAATATTTTTCTATAAAAATCTATTATTGCAAAAATATGCAAATAACTTCACTATCATGCAATAATTAATAGTGATTATTGCTACATGAAAGATATTTAGGTTTTCTATTATTTATATACTATATTAAACATGAATCATTTACAAATTACAAATTTTAAAAATATTATTGCATGTTTGTTCTGATTTATGATAGAAAATATTAGAAGGGTAGTATATTTGCTTCATAAGTTCAGAATTCAAATATCATGAAAAAAATCTTATTAATTGTACTTTTAGTCTTTAACTTATACAGAATTGATGCTCAATTTGTAAAAACCGGACTCGAAGTACTTCAGGAAAATAACTTTGAAATATTAAGGAGTAAACGCGTAGGACTTATAACTAATCCAACTGGAGTTGATAAACAGCTAGTATCAACGATTGATATCCTTTTTAATGCGCCTGACATTGAACTTAAAGCACTTTACGGTCCTGAGCACGGTGTTAGAGGTGATTATTCAGCAGGTGATTTTGTTGAATTCTTTAAGGATTCAAAAACTGGTTTACCGGTATATAGTTTATACGGAAAGAATAAAAAACCAAGTAAAAAAATGCTTGAGGATATTGATGTTTTGGTTTATGATATTCAGGATATTGGCTCACGCTCATATACCTATATAAGTACCCTAGGACTTGCAATGGAAGCAGCGGCAGAAAACAATATTAAATTGGTTGTACTCGATAGGCCAAATCCGCTAGGTGGAGAAAAAATGGAAGGTATGATTACGGAACCTGAATTTATTTCATTTGTCAGCCAATTCCCAATACCTTATATCCATGGTTTAACAGTTGGAGAATTAGCTCTTTTTCTTAATAACGAAAAACTATTGAATAATGGTATAAAATGTAATTTGGAAGTTGTACCAATGAAAAACTGGAAACGTTCAATGACTTTTGAAGAAACCGGTTTGCCTTGGGTAGCCTCATCACCGCATATCCCACATCCAGATTCAGCCAAATTTTATCCTGTGTCAGGTATTCTTGGCGAACTATATGTTTATAGTATCGGTGTTGGTTATACATTACCATTTGAACTATTTGCAACAGAATGGATTGATGCCGATAAACTTACTGCAAATTTGAATGCCCTTAAATTACCTGGTATAATTTTTCGTCCAATTCATTTTAAACCATACTATAGCACATCAAAAGGTAAGATGATTCACGGTGTTCAAGTGCATTTTTCTGATTATCAAAAAGCCTCAATTTCATTAATTCAATTCTACATTTTGCAAGAAGCTTATAAGCTATGGCCTGAATATAATGTTTTTGAAATGTGTGAAAAATCAAGACTAAGTATGTTTGATAAGGTGTGTGGAAGTGATAAAATACGTAAAACATTTACACAACGATGGTTGGTTGAAGATATTGAAACCATGTGGTTTAAAGACATAGAATTATTCAAGAATAAAGCAGAAAACTACTTTTTATATGATTAGGGTCACTCAGTTAAATTAATTCTACAATTGCTCATTAGATCTTTTCAGTTTTTTTTCCAAAATTAGGATCTATTTTTACAAATTTATATAGTAATATCATTGGAATCATACAAAGCAATACCCATAGAAAAAAGTTGGTATAACCAAGTGATTCTTGCAACCAACCACTCCACATACCAGGTAGCATCATTCCCAATGCCATAAAACCGGTTGTAAATGCAAAGTGAGCTGTTTTGTATTTACCACTATCTCTGGCGATATATATCATATACATCATATATGCTGTAAAACCAAACCCATAACCAAATTGTTCTAAAGCAATTGCTCCACCAATCATAAAATCAGATTGAGGTGTGAAATAAGCCAATAAGAAATACATACTATTAGGTATATTTATTGCTAAAATCATAGGAAAAAACCATTTTTTTAATCCGTCTCTTGACACAATGATTCCTCCTAATATTCCTCCTACTGTAAGTAAAATAACACCAATCGTACCATAAAAAATACCTACTTTTTCATTGGTCAATGCCAAGCCTCCATTTGCTAAATCATCAAACATAAAAGGTTGGGCTAATTTTACTAATTGCGCCTCTCCAAGACGAAATAATAGTAAAACAGAAAGATGAATACCTATATTTTTTATCTTAAAAAAAGTAACAAAAGTCTTAGAAAAATCACCAAAAACCGACTTTAATGAAACATTTGTTTCTGCTGTTTCAATTTTTGGTAAACTCCATATATGGTAGATTCCTGCTAAAACCAGAAATATTGCAACGCCTGAAAATACAGTAGTCCATGCAGAAAAATAATCTCCACCATTATTTTTGTATAAATATCCTGAAAACCAGACCAACCCACCTTGTCCTGCAATCATCGCTACTCGATAAAAAGAAGATCTAATTCCTACATAAAAAGATTGTTCATCCTCTTCTAAAGCATCCATATAAATACCATCTGCAGCAATATCATGTGTTGCGGAATTAAATGCCACCAAAGCAAGACCTGCTAAAGTTAAAGCAATAAAACTATCACTTTGGATAAAATAAGCTGTAATGGCAAATGCAGCGCCCATTAAAATTTGAGTAGTAAAAATCCACCAACGTTTTGTTTTTAATGCAACTACTATCGGACTCCAAAAAGGCTTTATTACCCAAGGAATATTCAAATAACTTGTATAAAGTGCAATCTGTGTATTGGATAAGCCTAAGTTGGCATACATGGCAACTGCAACACTCATTACAACAATATATGGAATTCCCATTGTAAAGTACAATGAAGGTATCCATGTCCATACCGAACGTATTTTGGAAGATTCTATTCCTACATCATTTGGCTCGTTGATCTGTTCTGGTGTTATTTCTTCTTCCATAATTTATTTCTTGTTGTCATTATTTAGTGCTAAAATAATGGATAATTTTTTATTAATCTGCAAAATTCAAATTTTTAGTTTTATGTAGATTTGAGGAGTAGAAACCCGATGATATGATCTTTCACTAAAAGCATTTAATAACTATTTATTCTGAACTTAATTATTTCCGACTAAAATTCTGTAAATAATTTCATAAATTTGCAGTCCTTAAAAATAGAAAACAATGTCAAAATTTGAGTTAAAACTACCTAAAATGGGTGAAAGTGTTGCCGAGGCCACAATTACTTCTTGGTTAAAGGAGGTTGGAGATACAGTTGAAATGGATGAGACAATTGTTGAGATTGCAACTGATAAAGTTGATAGTGAAGTTCCATGCGAAGTAGAAGGTGTTTTAGTTGAAAAGTTATTTGATGTGGATGGTGTTGTCGCTGTGGGCCAAACAATTGCAATTATTGAAGTAGAAGGCGAGTCTTCGGAGATGAAGGAATCTGATAAAGTTAAAGATGAATTGGATGAAGAAATTATTGCTGAAATACCAACTGTTGAAAAAATAAAAGCTAAACAGGTAGAGGAAACGGTTGCTTTGATCTCTTCTAAATCAGATAGATTTTATTCGCCTTTGGTAAAGAATATTGCAAAAAAAGAGGGTATTTCTATGGATGAATTGGAGGCCATAATTGGTACTGGAAAGGATCAAAGAGTTACAAAAAATGATATTTTATCCTTTATTGATAATAGAGGTAATCAACCAAAAAAAGCACTGATCGAACAACCAAATATTGGAAAATCAGTTGTGCATAAATCCCAAAGTACTGGTGTTGGAGATGAAATAATAGAAATGACGCGTATGGGTAAACTCATTGCAAAACATATGGTTGAATCAATTAAAACTTCGGCACATGTGCAAAGTTTTGTAGAAGTTGATGTGACCAATATTGTAAAATGGCGTGATAGGGTAAAAGATGAATTCTTTAAAAGAGAAGGTGAAAAGATTACTTTTACACCAATATTTATGGAGGCAATTGCCAAAGCAATTAGAGATTTTCCGATGATTAATATTTCTGTAGATGGCGATAAGGTCATTAAAAGAAAAGATATTAATTTAGGAATGGCAGCAGCTTTAGCAGATGGAAATTTAATTGTTCCTGTGATTAAAAGAGCAGATCAATTGAGTTTGGTTGGTATGACCAAAGCTGTAAATGATCTTGCAAAAAAAGCAAGAACAGGTAAATTGAGTCCTGATGATATTCAAGGTGGTACTTTTACAGTTACTAACGTAGGAACTTTTGGAAGTATTACGGGAACTCCAATTATTAATCAACCTCAAGTAGGCATTATTGCTTTGGGTTCAATTAGAAAAATGCCTGCTGTTATTGAGACTCCAGATGGAGATTTTATCGGAATACGTCAAAAAATGATTATATCACACTCTTATGATCATCGGGTAGTAAATGGTGCTTTGGGTAGTCTTTTTGTTAAAAAAGTAGCTGATTATCTTGAAGCATGGGATGCAAATAAAGATTTTTAAAATTATTTTTAAAAAAATTAAATGAATTTAAAATTAGAACGACCTTTAGTTTTCTTTGATTTAGAAACAACAGGAGTACAAATTGCCACAGATAGGATTGTTGAGATATCTATCTTAAAAGTTTTTCCTAACGGAAATAAAGAAAGTAAAACCTGGAGAGTTAATCCTGAGATTGAAATTCCCAAGCAGGTAATCGATATTCATGGAATTACAAATGAAGATGTAGTTAATGAACCCAAATTTAAAGAGTTGGCTTCAAAAGTGAGTAAGATGATTGAAGGTTGTGATTTGGCAGGCTTTAATTCAAACAGATTTGACATTCCGCTTTTAGCAGAAGAAATGTTAAGAGCCAAAGTCAATTTTGATATGCAAGATAGAAAAGCCATTGATGTTCAGGTAATATTCCATAAAAAAGAACCTCGTAACCTAAGTGCCGGATATCAGTTCTATTGTGACAAAGATTTGAAGAATGCTCATTCTGCTGAAGCAGATACATTGGCAACTTACGAAATTTTAGAGGCTCAGGTAGAAAAGTATGATGATATTAAAAATGACGTAAATTTTTTAAGTAATATCTCATTACATAATAAAAGAGCTGATTTCGCCGGTTTTATTTTATTTAATGAAGATGGAGAAGAGATTTTTTCGTTTGGAAAATACAAAGGAAAAAAAGTTGTTGATGTGCTAAGGGATAACCCGGGGTATTATAGTTGGATTCAAAATGCTGATTTTCCATTATATACAAAAAAGACATTAACTAATATCAAGAATAAAACAGATTCAAACAAGCAAATAAATTCTTTAGAGGATTTAAAAAATAAATTCAATCAAAAAATTTAGTAAAAATTGTAAATCTTAATTACTTACCTAATGATTAAAAATATTTTATTGATTCTTGTTTTTTTATTTGTGTCGTCTCTGCATTCTCAGATAGATCCATTACAAACAAAAGATAGTATTGCACAACAAAAATGGGTAGATAGTATTGTGAGTAGCATGAGTGTTGATCAAAAAATCGGTCAATTATTTATGATAGCTGCATACTCAAATAAGGGTGCTGAGCATGAAAAATTTATATCTAATCTAATTGATAAATACCATATTGGTGCGCTTATTTTTTTCCAAGACAATGCCATAAAGCAAGCAGTATTAACCAATAAATATCAATCAATATCTAAAATACCCTTACTTATAGGAATTGATGGAGAATGGGGTCTTCAAATGCGCCTAAAGAATACAGTATCATTTCCTTATAATATGGCACTTGGTGCGGTTAGAGATGATAGACTTATTGAGCAAATGGGTAAGCAGATGGGTAAACACTTTAAAAGAGAAGGAATTCATATTAATTTTGCACCAGTAGTTGATGTTAATATAAATCCTAAAAATCCCGTTATTGGTAATCGATCTTTTGGTGAGGATAAGATCAATGTTGCCAATAAATCTATCGCATTTACAAAAGGAATTCAAAGTAAAAGTGTAATGGCTTGTGCCAAACATTTTCCCGGACACGGAGATACATTTCAAGATTCTCATAAAACCTTACCAACAGTTGATGCCAGCTTAGAAAGATTGGAATCTATTGAGTTATATCCTTTTAGAAAAATAATTGATCAGGGTCTTGGGAGTATTATGGTTGCACATTTAAGTGTACCCAGTTTGGAGCCACAAAGCAATTTGCCATCTTCACTTTCCTCTAATATTGTTACTGACTTATTGAAAGAAAAGATGGGTTTTAAAGGATTGATAGTTACTGATGCTATGAATATGCAGGGTGCTGCTAATTTTGCTTCATCAGAAGAGATTAATTTACAGGCTATATTGGCAGGAAATGATTTATTAGATGTTCCTAAAAAAATTCCTGAAACTATTGTGAAATTTAAAAAAGCAATATCTTCCGGAGTTTTAACTGAAGAACGTTTGAATGAGTCGGTTACTAAGATTTTGAAAACCAAATATTGGTCTGGGTTAAATAATTATAAACCAATAGATACAACTAATTTAATTTCGGATTTAAATACTGTAGAAGATAAAATTTTAAATAGGAGATTAGTCGCAAATTCGGTCACTTTAATTAAAAATGATAATAATATATTACCCATTAAAAATTTAAAAGATAACAAAATTGCCTATGTTAAATTTGGGAAAAATAATAATAAAACTTTTATAAAACGACTTAATGATTATACAAAAGTGGATGTTGTAAGCGGAAATAGTTTGAGCGTAATATTAAATAAGTTAAATAATTACCAAACGGTAATCATTGGATTTCACAAAGGATCAAGTGTACTTGCCAATTATAAATTTACTGAAAATGAATTGCATTGGATTCAGGAAATTTCGAGAAAACACAAAGTGATTTTAGATATTTTTGCCAGTCCGTATAGCTTACTGCAAATAAAATCATTTACCAATATTGATGCAGTAATGATCTCCTATCAGAACAATGATCTTTTTCAGGATATCTCTGCACAAATGATATTTGGTGCCGTTGATATTCAAGGAAAATTACCGGTAAATATTGGTAAGAATTATCCTGTAGGATTTGGTTTGCATGTTGCTGATCTACACAGATTGGGTTATTCAATACCTGAAGATGTAGGTTTGGATAGTAATAAATTACAAAAAATCGATTCGGTTGCAAAATTGGTAGTTGACTCATCTATGGCGCCGGGTTTACAAGTTTTAGTTGCACGTCATGGCAAGGTTGTTTACCGGAAAAGTTATGGTTATTATACCTATGATAAAAAGGTAAAAGTAGATAATAACAGTATTTATGATCTGGCATCTGTTACTAAGATTTTAGGTGGTTTACCTATGATCATGAAAGCAGAAGAAGATGGCAGATTTACCCTGCAAACTACTTTAGGCGAACTGATGCCGGTAATTAGGGATAGCAATAAAGACACTTTAACGGTACAGGAAACGCTTTCACATTATGCAAAATTAAAACCATATATTCCATATTATAAAACTATGGTTGATAAGTATGATAATAACAATCCCATGCCTAAATATTTTCAACACGAAAAATCAAATGAATATAATATTGAAGTTGCAAAGGATCTTTTTTTACGTTCGGATTATAAAGATAGTATTTACCAGCTAATTGCCGATGCTCCGCAAAGACAAAAATTAAGATATAAATACAGTGGTATGCCTTTTTATTTATTTGTAGATTATATTGAGAAGCAATACCACAAACCCCTTGATGAGTTGAATGACGATAATTTTTATGCGCCCTTGGGAGCTACAACTTTAACATACAATCCTCTACAGAAGTTTGACAAATCTCAGATTGTTCCAACTGAAAAAGATAATTTTTTTCGTCATCAATTATTACATGGTACTGTACACGATGAAGGTGCAGCAATGATGGGTGGTGTAAGTGGTAATGCAGGGCTTTTTGCAAACTCTAATGATGTAGCAAAGATCATGCAAATGTATTTACAAAAGGGTTATTACGGTGGAAAAACATATTTAAAACCTGAAACAATTGACATTTTTAATTCTAGATATTACGAAGCAAAAGGTAACAGGAGAGGGTTGGGTTTTGATAAGCCTCAGGTAGATCCAAAAGAAAAAGCAACCTGTGGTTGTGTGTCTTTTAAAAGTTTTGGGCATAGTGGTTATACAGGAACCTATACTTTTGCAGACCCTGAAACTGAAATTGTGTATGTTTTCTTGTCCAATAGAGTTTATCCTACTCGAAACAATAATAAATTAGGTAAACAAAATATACGCACTATAGTTCAGGGTTTGATACAGGAGGCAATAATTGAATAGAGAAATTGGTTCTATCTTCAACAAATTTGCAGTAAATAATTTACTTTTTTGTTTTCGTTAAAATTAAAACCATTAGAAAACTTAAAATTATATATATCCAACCAACAGTGTTTCCAAAAAAATAAGTGATAATACTTTTTTGAATAAAGTAAAATATAGGAAAAACAGTAATTCCAAGTACAAATTTTATAGTAGCAATATATTCTTTTTCCTTAATTGTGGGTTTGAAGTGATTCCAGATCAGAAGTGGAAAAAAACTATTTATTTTAACTAATAAAAGTAGCGGATTAAAGCCTTTATTTTGTGAAGGATAAATGGGCGATAAATTATCAAGATTGTTTAATTTTTCATTTGCTTTTATAGGATCAAGAAATTCATCTTTATCAAAAAATTTGACTATTTCATCGTGTTTTTCAATATCTTCTATATGTGTAGTTAGTAGTTTTAATTGCTTACTTACTTCTGCTTTTATTTCTTTTACAGAATTATTTTTATCAAAATTATTATAATATTCATTTGCTGAGATGGGTTTGCCAAAATAGAGTGAGGCTTTGCTTGCATAAGCAGTAGGATTATTGTAATTTAAACCAAAAGGAATGATATCTATTTCATTGTCAGGATTTCTTTCTATAGCACCAAAAATAATACGTGTAAATCCTTTACCTATTACACGTACCCGATGTTGTAAATTGTGATTCCCTTCAGGATAAATAAGTAAAGCTTTTTTCTCATCTAAAAGATCAAAACAGTGTTTAAAAATGGCTTCGTTATTGGTAAGTGTTTCAAAACCATCTCTGATCCTGTATATCGGCAACATATTTATTGATGACAGCAAAAAATTATAAATTGGATTTTTAAATATATGAGCACTAGATAAAACATAGGTTTTAATGTCATTTGTAGTGCATGCCAATAAAGAATCAATTACTGAATTTTGATGATTGCCAACAAAAAAAACTGCTTTTCCCTTTGGAATATTCTCCTTACCATATACAAGTATTTTTTTATAAAAAAAGAACAAACCAATCTGTAAATAGATTTTAACAAAAAATTGCCAGATAGACTTCATATGATTGCTGTTTTTTTAGTTCTATATGACCAGAAAAGAGCTAATAATAGACTCGAAAGTATATCCCAAATAGCCCAAAAAGCTACTAAAATAGCCATACCACCCAAGCCTTTAAAGAATGAGAATACCAACAATAAACCCAAACCAGAGTTTTGAATGCCTGTTTCAAAAGTTAATGTTTTTTGATCTCTATAAGATAAACCAGAAAATTTAGCAGTGTAAAACCCTGTAATATAAAGAATTATATTATGAAGAATTACCAATAAAAAAACATAATGAATATATTTTAAAAAAACATCTAAATTATTGTAAAAGGCAACAGCAATAAATGCGACAAATATAATAATTGAAATAGGTTTTAAAAATTTGGATATTTTGGTGGCTAATTGAGGTTTAAGATTTTTAAAGATCATACCGGCAACTAAAGGGATTCCTATTATTATTAAAACCAACTTGCCAACTTCTAAAGGATTGAGTGAAATTACCTTTAATAAAGATGCTGTAGGTTTATAAAAATTTCCCCAAAGGGCAAAATTCAAAGGTGTCATTATTAACGCTGCTAAAGATGCAAAGGCGGTTAAGCTTACTGATAATGCAGGATTTCCACCCGCCAATTTACTCATAAAATTTGAAATATTACCACCAGGACAAGCGGCTACCATAAACATTCCTAAAGCAATACTTGGTAAAGGATTTATAATTATTATTAATAAATATGTAATTAACGGAATTAATAAGAATTGAGAAAAGATTCCGATGATCACCGGTTTTGGTGCCTTAAACATATTGGTAAAATCAGTAATTTTTATATCCAAAGCAACGCCAAACATAACCAAAGCCAAAGTAAGATTAACCAGCCAAATATTATCTGAGTTTAGATTTATTTGTATATGATCAATATTTTGGACAAAATTTTCCTGCATTATAAAATTAGTTTTTAAAGGCATAAGAAATGATATTTGCACCCATTTGAAGTGCAAGTAATCTTATTTCTTCAGGATCTTTATGTATTGATTGATCTTCCCAACCATCATTTAGATCACTTTCATAATCGTAAAAACAAACCATCCTTCCTTTATAAAAAATCCCAAATCCTTGAGGAGGTTTATTGTCGTGTTCATGAATTTTTGGCAAGATAGTAAAATTATATTTTTGATGGTAAATGGGATGCTTATATGGTATCTCTTGAAATTCAGATTCAGGGAAAACTTTTTTCATTTCTCTTCTGATATATCTATCTAAACCATAATTATCAGAAATATGTAAAAAACCTCCCGAAATTAAATAAGTACGAAGATTTTCAATTGCAAAATCGTTTAGAAAAACATTTCCATGACCAGTCATAAAAACTATAGGATATTTAAAAATTTCGTTGCTTTCGGCTGAAACAGTTTGAGGTTTTACATCTATTTTTGTATTGATATTTTCATTACAAAAAGTGATCAAATTGGGTAAAGCAGTTGGATTTGAATACCAGTCACCACCTCCATCATATTTAAGAATTGCGACTTGCTGAGCATTTGTATTATAAGATATAGAAACAAATAAAAAAATAAGTACAATATTTTTTAAAAATAACTGCCTTATTAGAGGAAATTCCAAATTTTGAATATTAAATTCCAAATTTATTGCTATTCATTAATTATCGAAACCGCATTACAAACTACGATACCAGCAGTTTCAGTGCGCAATCTACTTTTACCCAAAGATAAAGGAATAAAATTATGCTGCAAGGCTATCTCAATTTCTTTGAGTGAGAAGTCTCCTTCAGGACCAATTAAAACTGTAATATTCTTTTTTTCTTTAATGAGATTCTTTAAAGTGTTTTTTTCTAAATTTTCACAATGAGCTATTAGTTTAATTCCTTTTAGATCATTCTTGATAAGGTCAGAAAATTTTATTGGTGGATTTAATTTTGGTAAATGATATTTTAGAGATTGTTTGACTGCGGAGACCAATACTTTTTGCATTCTTTCTAATTTGATGATTTTACGTTCTGAATTATCACAGATAATTGGTGTAATTTCATCAATACCTATTTCGGTAGATTTTTCTAAAAACCATTCAAAACGGTCATTCATTTTGGTTGGTGCAATTGCAATATGTAAGTTATAATTCCAATTTTTATCTTTTTCTTCAAAAGAGATTATTTGCACCAAACATTTTTTATCATTGGCGATGATGATCTGTACCTTAAATAATAAACCTTTTCCGTTGGTTATAAATAAAATATCCCCTTCTTTTTTACGTAAAACACGAACAATATGTTTACTCTCTATTTTATCAAAAATAAATTCAGTTATTGACGAATTGATATCTGGATTGTAAAAAAGTTGCATGATCAAGTTGCAGTTGAAAATTCAATGGTAAAAGTATAAAAAAGAATTTGCTTAAAGTTTGGATAAATAATTATTTGATATTAATACTATAACTAATTGCCACAAACTAAATAATTTCTTTTCTGTAAGTACTACGCCTTTTGATAATTTTTGAATTAAAATTTTTCCAAAGTAATTGAATAGCTTTATTATTTTCCAATTCGGGTGTTCTCCTATTTGTAATGATTCCTTTTTCAATACTTGTTTTATAAAATTCATCAAAAATAATAGCAATAACACCTTTATTTTGATATTCAGATTTTATTCCAATTAAATAAAAAACAGATTCCTTAGGATGCTTTTTTGCCTTTAAAAAATGTATAAATCCAAATGGAAATAATTTACCTTTTGATTTTTGTAAAGCTTTAGAAAAAGAAGGTAAAGTGATGGAAAATGATACCAATTTACCATCTTTATCAACTACAAACTTGATAAACTCAGGATCAATCAGTCCAATAAATTTCTCTTTAAAATATGTTATCTGTCTTTTTGAAATTGGTACAAAAGAAGAAAGCTTTGAATAAGATTCGCTAAATAACTCGAACATTTCATCAACATAAGGCATGATTTTCTTCGAACTTGTAAAATTTAAGGGTTTTAGATCATATCTTTTACATACAATTCCGGCCAATCTTTTGTATTTTGTAATATCAACATCCTTCATTAAAAAAGAGGACTCCGTATATTTTTTTTCTTTACTGTATCCTAACTTTTCTAGATGTTCTTTATAATAAGGATGATTATACCAGGTAATCATTGTTCCTCTTTCCTCAAAACCATCGGTAAGAACGCCAACTTTATCTAAATTTGAAAAACCAACAGGTCCTTCAATAAATTCTAATTTATTTTGTTTTCCTATCTCTTCTACTTTTGATAATAATGCTTTACTTACTTCAATATCATCGATCATATCCATCCATCCAAAGCGCATCTTTTTTATGTTTTGGTCTTTAACTTCAAATGAATTGATAATTGCAGCAATTCTGCCAACTATTTTATTATTTTGATAAGCGAGAAAAAATTTGGCATCGGCATGTTCAAAAACAGGATTTTCTGTTTTATCAAAACTATCAACTTCATCTTTAATAATTGGAGGAACCCAATAAGAATTGTTTTTATATAGTTTAAAAGGAAATTTTACAAATTGCGTTAATTCCTTTTTTGTAGTAATTTCTTTTAACGTGATCATCGGCCAAAATTACTGTTTTTTAGCTTTTATCTTCGTTATTTTTTTGTTTTTTGTAGTATTTTTTTTCGGCTTTTTCTTTCCTCTTCTGTTGCTTAACCAATTGTTTATTTCTTTTCTTTTGAGCCTTTTGCGCTTTTTTATTCACAGGAGGCTCTAAACTTCTTTCTTTTACATTAGAAGCTTTTACTTTACGCATTTTTTTATTACTGGATGATTTTTTGGCTCCACCGGCAAATAAACCAAAAGTAATTGTGTTGAAAAATCCTTTATTCTCTTGTTCTAATCGAACTTCATTATTATTTGTTTTACTCTTAATGATCTTATCTTTGTGTTTATCCAAACGCCATGAAACACCACCGCCAAATAGAAATGTGTTATCTCCTCGTTCGTCATAGATCATTCTTGCCGAAAGGTCAAATTGCATATCTTTATTGAACAAATAAGCACCACCTGCACCAAACTGAATATCATTAGGGATACTTTTTTTATTTCTAAAAAAGATTTGTCCTTCTCCAAATACAGACCATTTTTGTGTTAATGCATAGGTAGTTGTACCTATAAATGAACTTTCCATATTCTCAGTAAAAACCTCATCCACAATAAAATTTGTCAATACAACCCACCTGTTACTCAGGTCATTTTGCGTGAAAATGGCAAATCTAGGACTGATTCCTTCAGGATTTTTTTGTAGGTCATATAGTAAATTGGTATTGAGCCCAGCATAAACACCAACGGCAGGAATCAATCTTTTTTTATCAAATGCATGTCTTGCTTCCCAGCTGTGAATTTCTTTAGATTTATCAGTATATGTTGGTTTATAAACCAGATATTTTGCACCAACTGTAAATTTACTGAGACCAAAACCGGATTCAGAAGAAATAGTAGGATGTGTATTGTTTCTATTTTCGCTTTGTATATTTAGATCCAGACTGAATTCTAAACGTTCAAAGAACTGACCTGTTCTGAGCGTAATATCTGTTCCAAATGATTTAGAACTATAACTATGTTGTATAGGTGATGCATTTGGATCATCAGGAAACTCCCAATACAAATAATCACCAATATTTTTATAAAATAGACCACCTTCAACCTGATATACTCCGGTACCAACACTAAACGGACTGTCAGAAAAACCAGGACGTTTAGAATTGATCACATCGGTATATTGTGCATAACCAATTTGAAAACAAAAAATTAGCGGGATAAGCTTTAAAAAATGCCGCATTCTATATATTTAATTTAATTCAAAAATAAGATTTTCTTTATATAAACGCTCAAGTTGTCTGCAAATTGTTATTTTTGGATTTAAATTTAAGAAAAATGCAAGAGGCATCAATGACAGGGTTTTTACGAACCATATTGATAATAATATTGGCTTATTACGGTATAAAATTTATTGGCAGATATCTTTTCCCAATTTTCTTTCAGAAATTAGTAAAAAACATGGAGAAAAAGGTAAAAGAACAGCAAGGATACCAACAACCTGAAGAAAAAATAAATGTTGGGGAAACTACTGTTGAAAAAGCTCCTCGTGACACAAAAGGTAACAATAAAAATGTAGGTGAATATGTTGATTATGAAGAAGTTGATGATGAATAAAAGTGTAAAGTTCAAAGTATCATTTTATTATAAAGTACTATAAAGAGTTATAACCATCTTCTAAGAAATGAATTTCAAAAAAATACTTCCTTATCTTATTGCAATTTTAACTTTTGTAATTATTTCACTGGCATATTTTTCACCGGTTTTAGAAGGTAAAAAGTTGTTTCAAAGTGATATTGCTCAGTTTAGAGGAATGTCTAAAGAAATTCAGGATTTTAGAACTGAGTATGGTGAAGAACCATATTGGACAGATAGAGCTTTTGGTGGTATGCCTTCTTATCAGCTAAGCACGTATTATCCTAATGATTATATCAAAAAAGTTGATAGTTTACTTAGGTTTTTACCGAGACCGGCAGATTATTTGTTTTTGTACTTCATTAGCTTTTTTATTTTGTTGATGGTTTTAAAAACCGATTGGAAGTTAGCAATTATAGGTGCTTTGGCATTTGGTTTTTCAACATATTTTATCATTATACTTGGGGTTGGTCATAATGCAAAAGCCCATGCAATTGCCTATATGCCATTGGTATTGGCAGGAGTTTTATTGGTTTTTCAAAAGAAAAACCTACTGGGATTTATACTTACGTCTATTGCCATGGCATTAGAGATCAATGCCAGTCATCCTCAAATGACCTATTATTTGTTATTTATGATCGTGATTTTTGGAATTGTTTATTTGATTAACGCATTTCAAAATAAAGAATCATCAGTTTTTTTTAAAAATATTGGAGTTTTATTTGTAGCTGTAATTTTAGCTGTTGGTGTAAATGCAACCAGTTTATTGGCAACCAAAGAATATGCGGATGAAAGTACACGCAGTAAAAGTGAATTGACCATTACGCCTGATGGTAAAGATAAAGATATAACTTCAGGTTTATCCAGAGAATATATTACTCAATACAGCTATGGAATTTTAGAAACTTTTGATCTTTTTATTCCCAGATTTATGGGAGGATCCAATAATGAGAATATTGGAAAAGATTCTAATACTTATGAGTTTGTTAAAGATGTAGGTGGTGCTAAACAAGCCAAAGGATTTGCTGAAAATGCTCCTATGTATTGGGGAAATCAACCAATTGTAGCCGCACCTGCTTATATTGGTGCTATAATGATATTTTTATTTGTGTTAGGAATATTTCTGGTAAAGGGTAAGCTAAAAAAATGGTTGGTAGCTGCTACTATTTTCTCAATTTTATTGAGTTGGGGAAAGAATTTTGGTTTTTTAACAGATCTGTTTATTGATTATGTTCCGCTTTACAATAAATTCAGAGCAGTTTCTTCCATTCAGGTAATTGCAGAACTAGCGATTCCAATTCTAGGGATCTTAGGTTTAAAAGTATTTTTTGATAAAGAAGTTTCTAATAAAGAAAAGATAAAAGCATTAAAAAATAGCGTGATTATTGTTGGTGGTTTAGCATTGGTCTTTGTAGTTGCAGGAACAAGTTTATTTGCTTTTGAAAGTATTAATGATGCCAGATATGAGAATATGGCACCTGGTTTTTCTGAAGTTTTAATTGCAGATAGGAAGTCTATATTTTTTGACGATAGTTTGCGTTCATTGATCCTGGTTTTTCTAACAGTGGTTTCTCTTTGGTTTTTTCTAAAAGGAAAGATCAATAAGAATATTGTATTTGTTACATTGTTGTTATTGATTTTATTTGATCTGGTTGTTGTAGATAAACGCTATGTAAACAATGATGATTTTATTTCGAAAAGTAAACTTGAGAAACCTTTTCCAAAATCAGATATCAATACTGAAATATTAAAGGATAAAAGTCATTACAGAGTGATGAACTTTATGGTAAATCCCATGAATGATGGAAGTACTTCTTTTTATCACAATTCTATTGGAGGATATCATGCTGCAAAACCTAGACGTTATCAGGAACTTTTCGATTTCCAAATTACTAAAAATAATTTTGATGTGTTAAATATGTTAAATACTAAATACATCATTTTTCCTGATGATAATAATCGTGCTAATGTTCAAATTAATCCTGATGCAAATGGAAATGTATGGTTTGTTGATAAAATAAAATTTGTCAATTCTGCTAATGAGGAAATCAAAGCATTAGACAGTATAAATACAAAACGAGTTGCTATAGTAAGCTCAGTATTTAAAAATGATTTAGAAGGATTTTCTTTTCAAAATGATTCAACGGCTACAATTCAACTGACAAATTATAAAGCTAATGCATTAACTTATGAAAGCAATGCCAAAACAGATCAATTGGCTGTTTTTTCTGAGATCTATTACAAAAATGGGTGGAATGCATATATTGATGGTAAATTAACACCACACTATAGGGCTAATTATGTTTTAAGAGCAATAATCATTCCTTCAGGTAAACACCAAATATTTTTTAAATTTGAACCAAAAATTATTAAACAAGGCAATACAATTACTTTAGTTTCATATTTATTGCTAATTTTTATCCCTTTGGGATGGTATTTTAAAGAAAAGAAATCGAATAAATGATTGAGCATCACAAAAAAAGATATAACCATACAATAGAATTTTTACAAAAAGTACTTCCTGCTCCTGCCACTATTTTAGATTTAGGTGTAAGAAACGAGATTAGTGAGTTATTGGAAACCCTCGGTTATACTGTTTATAACACAAAAGGAGAAGATCTGGATATTGATTTCCAAACTGTAAATAATCAACAAATAGATGCCGTTACGGCTTTTGAAATATTTGAACATTTATTAGCGCCTTATAATGTTTTAAAAGCAATTAAAGCCAAAAAACTGATTACAACAATTCCTTTAAAATTATGGTTTGCAGATGCTTATCGAAGTAAAACGGATAAATGGGATCGGCATTATCACGAGTTTGAAGATTGGCAATTTGACTGGTTGTTAGAAAAATCAGGATGGGATATCAAGACCTCTGAAAAATGGACAAGTCCGATAAATAAGATTGGTATTCGACCAATTTTAAGAAAATTTACACCTCGATATTACGCTGTTTACGCTGAACGATAAATTTAGTTTTTATGCGAATTGGTATGATCTTAGATAAAATATTTCCTCCCGATCCCAGGGTTGAAAATGAAGCTGTTGCTTTGATCGAAAATGGTTATCAGGTATTTTTATTTTGTCTTAAATATGGTAACGAATCTGCTAATGAAGTAATTAATAAAATTCAGGTAAAAAGATATACTTCAAATAAACTGGAATATAAACTTTCGGCTTTGGCCTATACTTTTCCTTTTTATACAAATTCCATGTCAAAAAAAATTGCTCATTTCTTATCTGAAAATAGAATTGAAGCAATTCATATTCACGATATTCGAATTGCAGAAGCTGTTTATAAAGCAAATAAAAAGTTTGGTTTACCAACAGTTTTAGACCTGCACGATAACATGCCGGAAGTGATGAAGGAATATCCTCATTTGCAAAATTTTCCGGGTAAACAGTTGATCTCTCCACAAAAGTGGAAAAAGAAAGAGGAAGAATTTATTGCCAAAGCAGATAAAGTAATCACAGTTTCCAAAGAATTCGTTGAAGAAGTTCAAAAAAGAACCCAGATCAATAATGATAAAATTGTTTTGGTACCAAATACGGTTCAAAGATCCTTTTATGCGAAAGCAAAAATAGAAAATAGTATTTTAGATAAATATAAGGGTCATTTTGTAATTCTTTATTTAGGTGATACAGCATTAAGAAGAGGATTGCAAACAGCAATAGATTCTGTTGAAAATTTAAAATTGAAGATTCAAAATTTAAAATTGGTTATTGTTGGAAAAAGTACAACAGATAATATTTTAAAAGAACAGGTTAGAGATAAGGATTTAGATAATTTTGTTGATTTTGAAGGCTGGCAAGATGTTTCACTTTTCCCTTCCTATATTATGGCAAGTGACATTTGTATTTCACCACTTTACAGAAATCCGCAACATGATGTGGCTTATGCAAACAAACTTTTTCAGTATATGAGTTTTACAAAGCCTGTTTTGGTAAGTGATGCAACTGCTCAAAAAAACTTGATAGATAGAACAAAAAGCGGGCTGGTTCATAAAGAAAAAGATGCAGAAGATTTTGCTGAAAAATTGATGATATTATATAAAGATCCGATTCTACGTGAACAATTAGGTAAAAACGGTAAAAGGTTTATTGAAGAAGATTTTGTTTGGGAAAAAGTTTCTAGTAATTTAGTAGATATTTATGATGAATTTAATATCAATATATGAAAGCATTGATCATCACATATTATTGGCCTCCTGCTGGGGGAAGTGGCGTTCAACGTTGGTTGAAATTTGTAAAATATTTACAGGATTTTGATATTGAACCTGTTGTTTATACGGTGGAAGATCCTAAATATGCATTGATCGATGAAACTTTGGAAATGGAAGTTCCTAAAAATTTAAAAGTTTTAAAACAGCCAATTTGGGAACCTAATAATTTATTAACTCTATTCAAAAGCAAACAACAAAAGACCAGCGCAGGTTTTTTGGATCCGAATCCTTCTTTTTTAGAAAAGCAATTGCAATATATACGTGCAAATTATTTTATTCCGGATGCCAGAAAATTTTGGGTGAAACCATCCGTAAGATTTCTTTCAGAATATTTGAGAAATAATAAAGTAGATGTAGTTATCACAACTGGTCCACCACATAGTTTGCATTTGATTGGAATGGAATTGAAAAAAAGATTCCCTATTAAATGGATTTCCGATTTTAGAGATCCGTGGTCAGATATTGATTATTTTCATCAGTTACCTTTAACAGAAAAAACCATTCAAAAGCATAAAGAATTAGAAAAGAAAGTTTTACAACAATCGGATGCAGTGATTGTTATAGGGAAAACCATGAAGGAGAAATTTGATAAATTCAATAGAAATATTCATGTTATCAGTAATGGATTTGATGGAGATATAGCAGCTAGTGAAAAAGAGTTGGATAAAAAATTCTCCATCACCCATATCGGATTAATGAATGCTGATAGAAATCCGAAAATATTATGGGAGGTATTATCAGAAATTAAGAATGAGAATTCAGAATTTGCAAAGGATCTGGAAATAAAATTAATTGGTGAAGTTGCAAAGGAAGTAAAAAATTATATTGCTGATCTTAAATTGGAGAAAAATACAAAATATATCACTTATGTTCCTCATCAAAAAGTTATAGCATATCAAAAAATGGCACAGGTATTATTATTAGCTGTGAATAATGTTGCCTCTGCAAAAGGAATTATCACTGGTAAAATATTTGAATATTTACAGGCGAAACGACCAATAGTTGCAATTGCTCCTAAAGATGGAGATTTGGCAGAAATTATTAGCAAAACAAATTCAGGTTTTGTTGTTGATTTTGATGATAAAGAAAAATTAAAGGAAGTTATAAAAAATTATTATCATAGTTATAAAAATAAGATATTGCAAATTGACTCTAAAAATATAAATCAATTTCACCGTAAAAATCTTACAAAGGAATTAGCTGATGTAATACATTCAATTATTAATTGAATGTATATTTTCTCAATTGTAAAAAATCAAAATTGTTTGTTTGATATGATTTTTTAGAACAGTTTTGCAATACCAAATCCAAAAGAAAGACTATCATAAGCATCAATATTTATGTCATATGTTAATGCTCCAAATATTTCCCAGTTATTTGGAATATGGAATGGAACTTCTACACCGAATCTAACCAATGCAAAGTTTTCATCTTTCGAAAACTCCATACCTCCACCAGCCATTAAAGCTAAATGTTCCATAGGCTTATAGGATAGCATTATTGCTGGTGCGATAGGGTAGCTACGTTCAATACCTGGTATTTCCACTTCCTCATTTTTAGCAAAGTATTTATTACCGGATTCACTTTGACCTTCTACAATAAACTCTTCGACAATAATATCCGTATGTAAGCCTAATGCCCATTTTTCATTAAATGCATAATTGTAATTAAAACCAAATGAAGGTAATGAAATCCATTTGTCACCTGAGTCATTCTTAACTCCTGATCGGATATGGGTGTGACTCAAAACCAAAGAAATCGCATGTTTCTTATGATGTTCTTCATGATTTTCTTCGTGTTCAGTTTCCTGAGCACAAGAATTATAATTACTAAAAAACAGAAGAAAAGCTACTAAAAAAAAGATGCGGTAATTTATCATAACAGAAAAAGTTTAAAATGGATAAATGATTTATTTAAGATAATACGGATAATTTTTTAGGTGATTATAACAAAGATATAGTTTTATTTGAATCTAATGTTAACGGAAGTTGTAAATTAGTCAGACCATCTTTTTTGAACATTAAACGCAATCATCTGTGGGTATTCTTAAGTAATAAAGTTTATATTTGAAGCTTATTAAACCCGATATGAAAATTTAATATTGAATGAAGAAAATTGTAACCATTTTAGGAGCTCGTCCACAATTTGTTAAGGCAGCT